>CAYOIT010000089.1:0-1508 GCA_964404035.1 uncultured Verrucomicrobiota bacterium
GGACGTACCTCCTCTTCTCGCCGGTTGTCATGTCTGCAGGCGTCGAGATCGCTAGCGTGAATGGTCCGCTCTTCACGATTCTCGATGGCGCTCAAACAAGCAGATGTTGTGTGTTGAACCACTCAAACGCGATTCTCAATGGGTTTACCGTACAGAATGGCCGCACTGGCGCTCCTGACTTGTGGAATGGCAATGGGGGCGGAATCTTATGTCTGTCCGGGATCGTGCAAGATTGTGTGATTACCGGCAATCTGGCGCGGTTGGTTCAGTATCCCACCTTCGGGGGCGGAATCTATTGCGAGAGCGGGCGTGTTGAACGATGCATTGTCGCCTCCAATTCATGCGAGAGTGACGGCGGCGGAGTGGTCATCATTCAGGGCGTTCTTCAGGATACGCTGATTATCGGGAATTCGGCCGCCTCTGTTGGCGGAGTCATTTCTGCTGCCGAAGTGATGGAGAATTGCCAAGTGGCGAATAACACGGATATGAGTGTCGTGGGTGGCGTGGCCCTGCTTGGTGGGGCGCTGATGAGGAATTGCCTTGTCGTCTCAAATGAATCCGCGGGGTTTTGCGGTGGAATTGGGATCTTCCAGGGGAACGCACAGGTGCAGAACTGCACGGTGGTGCGCAACGTTGCTCCGGTATGCGGTGGTTTGGCTGCCTTCGATTCGGCCATCATTGCAAACTGCATCATCCACAACAACAGCGGCGGCAACTTCACGAATGCGACCGCGACCGCATCAGTCGACGTGCGGTACTCCTGCAGCATACCGCTCATCCCCGGCCCCGGCAACATCACCAACACCCCGCGATTCGTTGATGCGGCCGCAGGTGACTATCATCTATTGTCCGGTTCCCCCTGCATCGATGCTGGCAGCACAAACGGCGCTCCGGACCGGGATTTGGATGGAGTTCCACGCCCGCTGGATGGCGACTCCAACGGCGTCGCCGCCGTGGACATGGGCGCATTTGAGTTCTCCTGTTGGCAGACCAACACCCATTACGTGTCTCTTTCGGGCGGCCACCAGTCGCCGTACACGAACTGGGTCATGGCCGCCACCAATATCCAGGCCGCCGTCGATGCGTCAACCGGCGGGGGGACCGTGTTGGTGGCAAACGGCACCTTTGCGCTCACCGCTGAGATCACGGTCGGGACCAACCTTGTCGTTCGGAGCGCGAATGGAGCGTCGGCAACCATTGTGGATGGAGGTTTAACAACGCGATGCTTCCGTCTTTTGCCGGATGCCGGTTGCACCTTACGCGGATTCACGATCACCAACGCTGTTGCAGCAACCGAGGACCAATGGGGGGGCGGGGTGTGGATGGGGTCGAACAACGTTGTCATGGATTCTGTTTTCGTCGCTTGCACAGCCCGCTGTGGTGGTGCCGTCTATGCGAATCTGAGCACGGTGTCCAACTGTACATTCATTGGCAATGCCGCCGAACTCTCTGGCGGCGGCCTTCACGGCGACGGCGTTCGTGTCCTCAATTGCACGTTTGAACGGAAC
>CAYOIT010000089.1:1608-9376 GCA_964404035.1 uncultured Verrucomicrobiota bacterium
GACTATGGTGGAGGCCTTTTTATCCTCGATACCCCGGACCTGATCACCAGCAACTGCGTATTCAGCGACAACCACGCCAAATCGGGTGGCGGAGTATTCGCGCTGAACGCCGGTGAGTTATGCGACACCACACTGGCTGGAAATGACGCCTCCTTTGTTGGCGGTGGCTCACTTGTGCTCGGTGCGGGACTCTTGCGCCACTGCAACGTGGTATCCAACCATGCGGATGTGGCGGGAGGCGGCATCGTGGTGTTTCCCATGTTTGTTAGCACCATTATTGAACAGATTCTCACCGAATCGGAAAATTCATCGGTTGGTCCGCGTGTCGAGGATTCGGAATTCCTCTCCAATTCAGCCGATACCATGGGTGGCGGGCTGATGCTGTTTGGCGGCGTTGCGGAACGCATTTGCATGACGGGCAATCGTGCCACGTGGGGGGGCGGCTTCGCGAATTGGGGTGGATCTGTGCGAGAGGCCAATGTCATGAGCAACTCGGCGTCGCTTGGCGGCGGATGCTTTGTCACCGAAGGAGATGTCTTTCTTTGCACCCTGCAAGGAAACAGTGCCGCTGGGATTGGGGGCGGAGGGATCGCGTTCGCCGCATTGGGCAGTGTGACCATCCGGAATTGTCTTGTGGCCGACAACTTCGCCCTTGCCGGCGGAGGGATGGGCCTTTTGATGGATGCACAGGTTCAGGCGTGTGAAATTAGAAGCAACAGGGCTATGCAGGCGGGTGGCGGCATCTTCTGCATTGGCGGTGGCGACCTCCAGACCACTCTCTTGACCCGCAATACCGCGCGCGACGGCGGTGGGGTCTATTGCCTGAACGGAGGCCGCGTGGTCAACAATACCATCACCGGTAACGTCGCTTCAAACGCAGCAGGTGGCCTCTGTGTGGTAACGAATGCCCTGGGTGGCCCACCTTCCCTCACGAACGCGACGATTCTCAACACAATCATCTATGGCAACACAGCAAACAATGGATCGAATTTCCTGAATATCGGAACGAACGTGTCCTATTCGTACTGCTGCACCTTCCCAGCACCTGAAACCGGCGGCGAAGGCAACATCACCAACAACCCGGCGTTGACACCATCTGGCCGCCTCAAGAGCACATCGCCTTGTATTGACGCGGGAACTGGTTCCGGCGCTTCGCCGACGGACATAGACGGCGAGGCGCGGTGGGATGATCCACGACGCAGCAATGTCGTTTCCATCGTCGACATCGGGGCCGACGAGTTCGTTGACTCTGACCTCGACTCAATGGCCGACTACTGGGAAACGGAATGCTTTGGCGGCCTCACCAACCGGAACGGCACCGCCGACGAGGATCACGACGCGCTCAACGACTTGGCCGAATATGAAAACAGCACGTCGCCGACCAACTCCGACACGGATGCCGACCAGATGCCAGATGGATGGGAAGTGACCGCCGGCCTCGATCCCCGGTCCGGTGCGGGTGACGGTGGCGCCACGGGCGATCCAGACGGGGACGGAGCCAGTAATCTGGCGGAGTACATTTCCGACACCCAACCCAAGAACGCAGATTCTGTTTTGCGCCTCTTCAACATCAAACCAGAGCATGGAGGGATCCGGATCGACTGGAAGGGCGGTGTTCAGGCATGGCAGGTTCTTGAGTGCCGAGAGGATCTGACAAACGCAAACGAGGAATGGCTGCCCATTCTAGGGATTCCACCGCCTACCCAGATCACCAATGCGGTGATCGACATGGGCGCGACGAACAGGGTGCTTTTCTACCGGATCAAGGCTGAGCGGTAGGATTGGCCCCAACCCTGCATAGCCGGAACCAAGGCGGGCCTTTTCCCGCAATCCAAGTAGGCCGGGCGCTACGTCGCCAGCCATCTTCCAAGGCACCGGGCGAAGCAGCGGCGGGCAGCGTAGTGCCCGCCGTACTGAGGAAGATATACGCAAAAAAGCGTGTATGGTTTTTCGAAAGAGCTCTATACGCATGGGGTAGGGGCGGGTTATGGAGTCGCCGGCGGACGAGGATCGATTGACCGTTTTCAATCTTCCATCTTGAGGTATTCCATCTTAAGGTTGTGCAAGTCCCGACCGTTGTGATAGTAAGAACTCTTTTTCGTGGCGGCCATCATGCCGAAAACAGGGTGTGTCGCGCAGGGGGTATGCTGATAGAGGATCGCATGATTTGTTTACCCGAGAGCCGTATTGTGCGGCGGCTCGGGTGTCATTTGTCAGTCAACGACGAAGGAAAGGAATCATGAAGGATATTGCTGTTAGCGACGTCAGGAATTTCATTTTGATGGGGCACACCGGGAGCGGCAAGACCACGCTGGCCGACGCGTTGCTTTTCAAAATGGGGATTAACGACCGGTTGGGATCGGTGGACCAGGGGTCCAGTCTGGGCGACTACACTGACGAGGAAAAGGCGCGCAAGACGACCATCTACGCCAAGTCCTTCTGCGGCATGTACAAGAGCTCGGATGGCCACAACATGGACATCGTGTTCTGCGACACTCCCGGTTATGCGGATTTCTTTGGACAGGTTATCCAGGCGAGCCGGATTGCCGGCGCGGCCCTGATTGCGGTGGATGCCCATGCCGGCATTCAGGTGGGAACGGCCAAAGCCTGGAAGCAGGCGGATGCGCTTCGACTCCCGCGCGCGATCGTGGTGACGGGGCTGGATCGCGAGAATGCGCCTTTTGACAAGGTCATGGCCGATATCAAGACCATGTGGGGGGGGCGCTGCATCCCGGTCGTGATCCCGATGCCGGATCAGAGTTCCGTCCTGGATGTCCTGGGATGCGTCAACCCGCCGGACGCGGTGAGCGAACTGGTGAAGGATGCCAAGAACGCCCTCGTGGAAATGGCTGCTGAAACCGACGACACGTTGATTGAGAAGTATCTGGCGGGTCAACCGTTGACGGCAACCGAGATCTCCGACGGACTGCGGCATGCGGTGTTTGACTGCAAACTGGTGCCGGTGTTTGCCTGTGTGGCGCTCAAGAATCTCGGGGTGGGGGAATTGCTGGACGGTATTGCCCGGTTCTTCCCGTCCCCGGCTGATCGCCCGATGAAAGATGCCGAAGGCAAGGCGATCGATCCGTCGCCCAAGGCGCCGTTCGTCGGGTTTGTCTGGCGCACGGTCAATGATCCCTTCATCGGGCACATGAGCTTTGTCTATGTTTGCGGCGGTACCTTGAAGGCGGACACCGAGGTGGTGAACATCAACAAGGACCAGAAGGAACGCATTGTCCAATTCGTGGCGTTTAACGGCAAGAAGCAGTTGCCCATTGTCGAGGCCGAGGCCGGCGACATTGTGGCGATTTCCAAGCTGAAGGTGACCGCCTTGGGTGATTCGCTCTGCCAGGCCGGGGCGAAAGTCGCCTTTGAACCGTTCAAGTTCCCGAATCCGGTGATGTGGTACGCGGTTTCGGCGAAGACGCAAGGCGATGAGGATAAGATTGGGACGGCACTCCATCGGTTGGCCGAGGACGACCCCACCATCGGGGTGGAACGTAACACGGACACGCACGAGACCATTCTGTCGGGCATGGGGGATACGCACCTGGCCGCGGCCGTGGATCGTATGCGGAAGCGCAGCGGCGTGGACGTCACCCTGAGCACGCCGAAAATTCCGTACAAGGAAACGGTCACCGGACACGGCGACGGGCACTACAAACATAAGAAGCAGTCCGGTGGACGCGGACAGTACGGCGAGGTGTACCTGAAGGTCGAGCCGCTCCACAACGGCGATGATGAGTGGTTCAAGGACGCGATCGTGGGCGGGGTCATTCCCCACAATTTCGTGCCGGCCGTGCAGAAGGGAGTCGTCGAGGGAATGACACGCGGGGCGCTGGCCGGGTTCCCGGTCGTGAATATCAAGTCCATCGTGTACGACGGCTCCTATCACGACGTGGATTCGTCAGAAATTGCCTTCAAGATCGCCGGGGGACGGGCGTTCAGGGACGCCATGACCAAGGCGAAGCCCGTTCTGCTGGAACCGATCATGACCGTGAAGATCACGATCCCCGAGCACTTCATGGGCGATGTGAACGGCGACATGAGCCACCGGCGCGGACGAATTGTCGGCATGGAAGTGGCCGAGAACATGCAGGTGATCACGGCCGAAGTGCCCCAGGCGGAGTTGTACACGTACTGCGCCGAACTGCGGAGCATGACGGGCGGGCGTGGGTCGTTCGAGATGTCGTTCGCCCGCTATGATATTGTGCCGGGCAGCGTCGCCCTGAAGATCATTGCGGCGTCGGAGAAGGTGAAGGAGGAGGACTGAGTTCCGGCTGGTGAATCCGTTTGCCTCATCCCTTGATCGCTGTGAGTTGTGTCCGCGAAAATGCGGGGTTAACCGTCGGGCCGGGCAACGCGGATACTGCCACGCCGGCGACCGGATGCAGCTCTATCGGTCTGGCTCCCATGACGGGGAGGAACCGCCGATCTCGGGAACGCGAGGGTCGGGGACCGTGTTCTTCAGCCGGTGCACGTTGCGGTGCCTGTACTGCCAGAACTACCCCTGGAGCCAGGAGGGGGAGGGGCGTGAGGTTTCGGCCGAGGACCTGGCTGAGGTGTTCAGGGGACTCGCCGGTGCAGGGTGTCACAACTGGAACCTGGTAAGCCCGACACCCTGGCTCGCGGGCGCCTATGACGCCTGGACGGCCGCAATAACGAGTGGCGTCAGGCTGCCTGTCGTGTACAATACGAGCGGTTTTGAACGGGTTGAAACGGTCCGGATGTTGGAGGGATGGGTTGACCTCTATCTGACCGATCTGCGGTATGCGAAGGCGGAATCCGCGGCGGAAGGTTCCGGGAGTCAGGATTATGTGACCGCGGCCCGCGCGGCGCTTCTGGAGATGTGGCGGCAGACCGGGCCCCTGGCGACGGAGGGAGAGGGCTTGGCGCGGCGGGGGACGATCTGCCGGCTTCTGGTATTGCCCGGGATGGCGGATGAGGCCGTGGCGAACCTGAACTGGCTGGCGGAAACGGTGGGGACGGAAATCCCGGTAAGTGTCATGGCGCAATATACGCCGGCTTACAAGGCGACCGCCCTGGAACCGTGGAAACGGCGGCCGACGGCGGCCGAGTATGAGAGTGTTGTCGAGGCTGTGGACCGGTTGGGCTTCACGGCGGGGTGGGTGCAGGAGTATGAGACTCCAAGCCCGGACAGCTTGGTTGGATTCAAAATGCGTCCGGAATAGCCGGACCACAGCAAACGTAGAAAGCGAGGAGAGGTCATGAGCGGTCATAGTAAGTGGAAGACTATTCAGCATAAGAAGGGCGCTGCAGATGCGAAGCGCGGCAAGATTTTCAGCAAGATGGCCAAGGAACTGATGGTGGTGGCCAAGGCGGGCGGGGGAAATCCCGACACGAATACGGCGCTTCGCAACCTGATCGTGCGCTGCAAGGCCTCAAGCATGCCGAACGAGAATATCGACCGCGCGATCAAGAAGGGCACCGGCGAACTCGCGGCGGACATCATGGAGGAGATCACCTACGAGGGATTCGCGGGTGGCGGCGTGGGGGTGGTGGTCAAAGTGTTGACCGACAATAAGAACCGCGCGGCGGCGGAAGTGCGGCATGTCTTCTCGAAGCACGGGTCGAGTTTCGCCTCGTTGGGGGCCGTTTCCCGCGGGTTCCGGCGGCGTGGGCAGATTTACGTGGACGCCGCCTCGATTGAAGAGGAGAAGCTGATGGATATCGTCCTCGAGGCCGGTGCGGATGACATGAGCCGGGATGGCGATCAGTTCGAGATCCTGACCGATCCCAACGCGTTCAACGGGGTGATGGAGAAACTCGAGAAGGCCGGTATCGCGACGAGTGACTCGGAAGTGCGGTTGGTTCCCGACGCCTACGTTGAGGTGAAGGACAAGATTGTGGCCAAGGCCGCCCTGAAGTTTGTCGAGGCACTGGAAGACAACGACGATGTCCAGAACGTCTACACCAACATGGATATCGACGATGCCGTCCTGACGGAACTCGCCAAGGAATAGCGCTGCCTGAGGGCGGTGTGGGGTTGGGGAGACGGATGCGCGTACTCGGCATAGACACCTCGTTGCGGTCGACGGGGGTGGGAGTGGTCGAAAGCCGGGGCAGCGCGATCTCCGCCGTGGAATACGGCCGTCTTCACAACACCGATCGCCTGTTGCTCTCGGAGTGTCTTCGTCGTCTTGACGCGGGCATCCGGGAGTTGATCGTCCGTACGCGTCCCGAGGTGGCGGCGATCGAAGACATCTTCTTCTGCAAGAATGCCCGGACCGCCCTGGTGCTGGGGGAAGCGCGCGGCGTGGTGATCGCCGCGTGTGCGGCTTCGGGGTTGCCGGTTTTTGCCTATGCCCCTCGCCGGGTCAAGCAGGCCATTGCGGGGAATGGTGCGGCCGACAAATCGCAGGTCTGCAAAATGGTCATGGCGCTCCTCGCCCTGAAGGAGGCGCCGCAGGAAGATGCCGCCGATGCGTTGGCCATCGCGGTCTGCCACCTGCATGGCCGGACATCGGTAGCCGCTCTTGAACCCAAGCCCATCTGAGGTGGTTATGATTACTTTTCTGGAAGGCGTCATCGAGGATAAACAGCCCACCCACGTCGTGATGAATGTTGGCGGAGTGGGCTATGAGGTCGTGATTCCGCTCAGCAGTTACGACCGGTTGCCGCAGGTGTCGGGGCGGTGCCGTATTCTGACCTACGACCATATTCGCGAAGATGCGCACCAATTGTTCGGCTTCATGACGGAAGACGAGCGGAGGATGTTCGTGATGCTGCTGACGGTGTCGGGCATTGGTCCGAAACTGGCGCTGACGACGTTGAGCGGTCTCTCGGTTCGCGAACTGAAGGTGGCCATCGCGCAGGGCGAGGTCAAGCGCCTGAGTTCGGTCTCCGGCATCGGCAAGAAGACGGCGGAGCGGATGGTGGTGGAGTTGCGTGACAAGTTGGGTGCCGCGGAGGTGCTGGAGGCGACGGCCGGGGCGAAGGCCCTCTCGGAGTCCGATGTGAAATTGCGGGATGCCATCCTGGCGCTGATCTCCCTAGGCTACAAGCGGATGGAGGCCCAGGACATGGTGACGCGAGTGATGGGCGAGTCCGCCACCGGTCAGGAATCAGTCGAAGACCTGGTGCGCAAGGCCTTGGCGCGGTGACGGGGCCAATCCCGGCTTCCCGAGCCTGCCCGGATCCCGTGAGGAGTGGCTATGGCGTTTGCGTTGGACAGTGTGGCGGAGTTGGCGGCTCTTCTCGATTTGGAGTGCCCGCAGGCTGACACCGTTCGTTGACAAGAGGGCGAGGGGGTATTACCTTCGCTGCGTTGTGACCCGATGGTGTAAGCTATGGCAGAACGTTTAATTGAAGAAGGGCTGAACAAGCCCGACAAAGATTTGGATGTACGTCTCCGTCCCTCCAAGTTCCGCGATTTCGTGGGACAGAAGAAGGCCCGTGAACGGCTGGAACTCTTTGTCCAGGCGGCCAAGGGGCGGGGGGACGTCATGGAACATGTACTGCTCTCCGGTCCGCCCGGACTGGGCAAAACCACACTGGCCTATATTCTTGCCGAAGAGATGGGCGTTAATGTCAAATGTACCTCCGGGCCCGTGATCGACAAAGCCGGCGATCTTGCCGGACTCCTGACCGGTTTGGAGCGCGGCGACGTGCTGTTCATCGACGAGATCCACCGCATGCAGCGTGCCGTCGAGGAATATTTGTACTCGGCCATGGAAGATTACGTCATCGACATCATGATCGACCAGGGGGCCAATGCGCGTTCGGTGCGGCTGAACCTTCAGCCGTTCAC
>CAYOIT010000089.1:9476-18469 GCA_964404035.1 uncultured Verrucomicrobiota bacterium
GAAGAGGCTGACACCATTGAAGAGGTCTACGAACCGTTCCTCATCCAGCAAGGCTATCTCAAACGCACTCCGCAGGGGCGTGTGGCCACAGAACTCTGCTACCGCCGGTTCGGCCTCAAGCAGGAAGGGTCGCAGGGACGGCTGATCTGAATGGTGGGAGCCCGTGAATCAAGAAAGAAGCACGGACGAGATGCCTGTATCACCTTCAGTGGAGTGCTCCATGGGGCGTATCGAAAACGACTTGCTGGGTGCGATGGAACTGCCGGACAATATCCTCTACGGCATCCAGACGGCTCGGGCGCGGCTGAACTTTGATGTGTCAGGACGGCCGGCTTTTCCGGGTCTGATCGTCGCGATGGCGCAGGTGAAAGTGGCTTGTGCGCGGGCCAATGCCGCTTGCGGCTTTCTGCCGGGTGACGTTCTCGCCGCCATCGAATCGACCTGTGATGAGGTCATCCGCGGCGAGCATCGGGACCAGTTTGTCGTGGATGCCCTTCAGGGCGGCGCCGGGACCTCCACCCACATGAATGTGAACGAGGTCGTGGCGCGGCGGGCGTCCCAGATACGGGGACAGCCGGTGGACCCCTTTGATCACGTCAACCTCCACCAGTCGACCAACGATGTTTATCCGACAGCCTTACGTGTGGCCGCCATCATGGCGTTGCGGTGTTTGGAGTCGGCGATCATCGCCCTCCAGGAGGCTTTTCAAGCCAAGGAGCGGGAGTTTGCTTCGGTCGTCAAGCTGGGGCGCACCGAGCTCAGGGATGCCGTTCCGGTTACTCTCGGGCGCGAGTTCGGCGCGTATGCGAATGTGTTGGCGCGCGATCGCTGGCGCGTGTTCAAATGCATTGAGCGGCTGCGAACGGTCAACCTGGGCGGAACCATGGTGGGGACCGGACTGACCGCTCCCCGAACGTACATCTTCTGTGTCGTCGAGAAGCTTCGGGAAGTCACCGGTCTCAATCTCGCCCGTGCGGAAAACCTTGTCGAGGCGACCCAGAACCAGGATGCGCTGGTGGAGGTTTCGGGCATTCTGCGCGCCCATGCCACCAGTCTCGTGAAGATGGCTCGCGATCTGCGGCTGATGTCCAGCGGCCCGGAGGGCGGGTTCGGGGAAATCGAGTTGCCCGCCGTGCAGCCGGGATCTTCCATCATGCCGGGCAAAGTCAACCCGGTGATCCCGGAGATGGTCACCCAGGTCGCCTACCGTGTCATGGCCCACGATCAGGAGATCAACCTCGTGGTGATGTCCGGCGAGCTTGAGCTTAACGCCTTTCTGCCGCTGGCGGCCGATGCGCTGCTCTCGTCGCTGGCGCTCCTGGAACGGGCCGATGCCCTGTTCGCGGAACGGTGCGTCAAGGGAGTGACCGCCAACGCCGCGCATTGCCGCGCCGTGCTGGAACGGTCGCGTGAGACCGTGACCGCCTTGATCCCGCGGATCGGGCATGAACGGGCTGTTGAGTTGGCCCGACTCATGCGGGACCGATCGTTGAGTATTCGTGAGGCCGTCAAGGAAATGGACCTGATACCGCAGGCCGAGCTTGAGGAGTTGCTGACGGCCGAGCGGTTATGTGCCATGGGGTGGAAATGATGAACCCGAATCTGTTGAAGACCAATGTGGCGGCGGACTACCCCGATTACTTGCGTGACGAGTCTCGCAAGATGGGGTCGGCCGAGACGATTTCCTTTCCGGTCGACGAGCATGAGGTCAGGCATATGATGGCCATGATTCAGGCCGGGGGATGTGCCGTGACCACCCAGGGCGCCCGAACCGGCATTACCGGCGGCGCCGTGCCGGCCGACGGGCACATTCTCAACATGAGCCGGATGAACCGGGTTGTCGGGCTCCGTTATGACGAGGAGCAGGATCGGTTTTTCGTGATCGTGCAGCCGGGATTGATCCTGAGCGAGTTGAGAGCCTTGCTGCAGACCGGCGAATTCGACACATCGGAATGGAGTCGTTCTTCCCTGGCCGCCTTGGAGCGGTTCCGAAAGGCCGGGCCATTCTTCTTCCCGCCGGATCCGACGGAGGCCTCGGCGAGCCTGGGGGGAATGGTGGCCTGCAATGCGTCGGGAGCCTGCACCTTTCACTATGGGCCGATGCGCGACCACGTTGAAGCGATCAGGGTGGTGCTGACCGACGGCGCCGTCCTGTCGCTCAGGCGCGGACAGGAACGCGTCATGGGACGGAGGTTTGTGGTGACGACCGCTGACGGCGGGCGCACGATCGAGGGGATGGTGCCTTCGTACCGCATGCCTGAGGTCAAGAATGCCGCCGGTTTTTTCGCGAGTGACCAGATGGACCTGCTCGATCTCTTTGTCGGGTCGGAGGGCACGCTGGGGGTTTTCACCGAGGTTGAGTTACGCCTGGAGCGCCTGCCGGAATGCCGCTGGGGGATCATGGTGTTCTTTCCATCGGAGGCTGCCGCCGTCGGGTTTGTCAAAGCGGTACGATCCGAACTGCGGGATCGAAGGCCGGTGGCGATCGAGTTTTTCGACACGCACGCGCTCGATCTTCTCAGGCGCCAGAAGGCGTTGAATCCGGCTTTTGCGGAGATTCCGGCGATGCCGCCGGCGTTTCACACTGCCATTTACGTGGAGTACCACGGCAGTGAGGATCGCGTGTCGGAGGCCGTGGAACGGATGTCAGAATGGGCGGTATCGTCGGGAGGGGCCGAAGAGGCCACGTGGGTCGCAACGACGGAGAGCGAACTGGAGCGGTTCAAGTACTTCCGGCATGCGGTGCCAGAATCCGTCAATCTGCTGATTGATGAGCGGCGGAAGAAAGATCCTGAAGTCACCAAGCTTGGCACCGACATGGCTGTCCCGGATCAGGCCTTGGATTGCGTGCTGGCGATGTATCGGGAAGGGCTGGAGGCGGAGGGTCTGGAGTCCGTCATGTTCGGGCATATCGGAAATAACCACCTCCATGTGAACATCCTGCCTCGCACGCTCCAGGAGTACAACGAGGGAAAAGACCTCTATCTCGAGTGGGCCAGGCAGGTGGTGGCACTGGGGGGGACCGTCTCTGCCGAACACGGGATAGGGAAGTTCAAAGTGGCCCTTCTGCGGGAGATGTTTGGGGAAACAGGGATTCACGAGATGCGTGAGGTCAAACGGGTGTTTGATCCCGGGGGCAAACTCAACCGCGGGAACCTTTTCTAGGTAGGCCGGGCGCTACGTCGCCTGGCCGCGGCGGGCAGCGTAGTGCCCGCCGTACCGGGTTCGCACAATCACGGGCGTGTCTGCAAGGGAACTCAAGAATATGAAAACGATGGTTCTAACCGGGATTAAGGGAATGGAAGGCCGGGTGGTGCCGGACCCCCGGATTGAACATGACACCGATGTCCTGCTGAAGCTGGCGATGGTCGGTGTCTGCGGATCGGATGTCCATTACTATGTCACCGGGCGGATCGGCAGCCAAGTGGTGCAGTACCCGTTCACGGTGGGACACGAATGCTCGGCGGTGGTGGAGAAGGTGGGGCGGGCGGTCCGGCGCGTGAAGCCGGGAGATCGGGTTGCCATTGAGCCCGCCATGTCCTGCGGACACTGCGACCAGTGCCTGGCGGGGCGTCAGCACACCTGCCGCCAGCTACGTTTCCTCGGTTGCCCGGGCCAGGCAGCGGGGTGTCTGTCCGAGTACCTGGTCATGCCGGAGGACTGTTGCTTTCCCATACCGCAGGGCATGAGTCTCGAACAGGCCTGCCTGGCGGAACCGCTCTCCATCGGCGTCTATGCGATGAAGCTGTCAGGAACGGTGAAGGGGGCCCGGATCGGCATTCTCGGTGCGGGGCCGATCGGGTTGAGCGTCATGCTGGCGGCACGGAACCAGGGCATTGAAAGGATCCACATGACCGACCGTATCGATGCCCGCCTGGCCACCGCGCGTCAAGCCGGCGCCACGTGGGCCGGTAACCCGGATCGAGACGACGTGGTCGAGGCGATCGCGACGCGCGAACCTCTCCTGCTTGATACTGTGTTTGAGTGCTGCGGACAGCAGGACGCGGTGGATCAGGCGGTCGACCTGCTGAAGCCCGGTGGCAAGCTGATGCTGGTCGGGATTCCTGAAACGGACCGGATCTCCCTGACTATTGACAAGGCCCGCCGAAAAGAACTTTGCCTTCAGAATGTGCGCCGTCAGAACCATTGCATGCAGGCGGCGCTCGATCTGATCGCCACCGGAACGGTCAACGTCGATTTCATGGTCACGCACCGCTTCGGTTTGGCTGATACCCAGCGCGCTTTTGATCTTGTTCATGCCTATGGCGATGGGGTGATCAAAGCGGTGATCGCGGTGTGAGGGCCGATCAATGCGAATGGCAAACCCCATCTTGACACGTATCGGGCCGCTCACTATGGTACCGGCCTACCCAAAACCATAAGGAGAGTGCCTGTGATCCGAGCGAAAGTGATTGGGGCCGGCGGCTACGGCGGCGTCGGTATTGTTGAGTTATTGACATCGCATCCCGAGGCCCAAATCGCCTCCCTGGTTGATGTCACCGATGTGGGGGCTCCGTTGAGCCAGTTGTATCCGCATCTGACGGGCTTCTGCGACATGAAGATTGTCGATCCCGCCGACCCGATCGCGCAGCAGGAGGTTGATGTGGTGTTCACGGCCACTCCGGACGGGGTGGGCATGAAACTGGCCCCGGAAGTCCTGGCCTCAGGCGCCAAGCTGATCGATTACAGTGGCGATTTTCGGTTCAACACGGCGGGCAGTTATTCGGAGTATGCCAGTCGGATCGGTCGGGAAACCCAGCATGTCTCCCCTGAGCTTCTCCCGCAGGCGGTTTACGGCCTGGCGGAATTGCACCGTGGCGATCTGGACTCCCGGCGGAAACTTGTCGGCAATCCCGGCTGTTTCGCGGTGAGCTGCATTCTGGGTCTGTCGCCGGCCGTGAAGCATGGCCTGGTGGAGCCCTTCAGCGTGATCTGCGACTGCAAAACTGGTGTCTCGGGCGCCGGCAAGAAGCCGAGCGCGGTGTTTCACTACCCGGCCCGTTATGATCACATGAACGTCTACAGGCTCGCCGGGCACCAGCATGTGTGCGAAATCGAGCGCGAGTTGAGCCTGCAGGCCGGCTGCGAGGTGCGCGTGACCTTCACGGCTCAAGTGGTTCCCGTGTGTCGGGGGATCATGTCGAGCCTCTACGGTCAACTGACGAAGGATATCGGCGCTGCCGAGGTCATCGGGCTCTACAAGGAGTTTTACAAAGACAGCGCCTTTGTGCGCATCTTCGACCGCAACGCGGCCATCGGGTCGATGCACGTGCGTGGGACCAACTTCTGCAACCTGATTGTGGATGTGGATGCGCGAACCCGCAAGTTGCGCGTGATCTCGCATATCGATAATCTGATGAAGGGGCAGGCGGGGTCCGCACTGCAGAACATGAACCTCCTGTTCGGCCTGCCGGAGACCACCGGACTGATGCGGGCAGGGATGTATCCTTGAAGTGGAGCACAGGCAAGGATGCCTGTGACACCTTGGAATGAAGAAACTGGAATGATGCGGCGCTCAAGATGAAGGGGCGCCGGAAAGGACGCAATGGACAAGACCATGGAAGAACCTCGGACGATTATTGCTGAAGATGTCGAAATTGGCGGATCGATCAAGTGCACGGGCGGTGTACGGATTGCCGGTAAGTTGAGCGGCGATCTGACCTGCGCGGGCGACGTTTTGGTCGAGAAGACCTGCCAGATCAAGGGTAACCTTCAGGTGAACTCGGTGGTGGTTCTGGGCGCCATCAAGGGCAATATTGTGGCCAAGGAACGCATCGAACTCAAAGGGACCGCGCGGGTGGCCGGCGATATCAAAGCCAAGCGCCTGGTGGTTGAGGAAGGCGTCAGCCTGGTCGGCAAGTCCGAGATCACCCCGTCCGAGTCGGCTTCGGGCGAAATGGTGATGGACATGGATGCCCCTGCGGAGGCAGGTGATGATACCTCGAAAGTCGATGACGAAGGCGCTCGCGCGGCCAACTCCGCGGCACGCGGCGTCGTGACGAATCGTCCGAGCCAGTTGTTCGCTCGTAAGTAGTAAAGAAATGTGAGCCTGGGGTTGCGGGCGCTAGCCCGCCTTGGGAGAGACGGACCATGGCAAGCAAGCACGGACTCGGGCGTGGCCTGAGCGCCTTGATTCGGGACACGCCGGTGGAACGGCCCGCTACCGCGGCGACGCCGGAGTACCCCCAGATTGAGGTTTCAAAGATCCGTCCCAACCCCTGGCAACCGCGGCGGACTTTCGACAAGGAGTCGCTTGATGAGTTGGTGGCCTCCATTCGCGAGCACGGCATTCTGGAGCCCTTGATTGTCCGGAAGATCGAGGACGGTTACGAACTCATTGCCGGCGAACGGCGCTGGCGTGCGGCCCAGGAGGCCGGGTTGAAGGTGGTGCCGGTTCGCGTGATCGAGGCGGACGATCAGAAGGCCCTGGAACTGGCTCTGGTTGAAAACCTTCAGCGTGCGGACCTCAACGTGATCGACGAAGCTGAGGGGTACCAGACGTTGGCCGACAAGTTCGGGCTGACGCAGGATGAGATCTCCCGCAGGGTCAACAAGGCCCGTGCGTCTGTGGCGAATGCGCTGCGTCTGCTGGGACTGCCCAAGGAATTGAAGCAATTTGTCGCCGAGGGGTTGCTCTCGGCTGGACACGCCAAAGTCCTGCTGGGGGTTTCCCCGGAGGCGGAACAGTGCCGGTTGGCCGAATCCGCCATCAAGGACGGTCTTTCGGTCCGCGATCTTGAGCGGGTGCTGGAGCGTACCCGTCCCGTCGCCCACAAGCGCCGGGAGTCAAAGAACGACATGCCGTCCGATCACCTGACGTATCTGACCGACAAACTGCACCAGCATTTCGGGACCAGTATTCGGATGCAACCCTGCCGGACGCTAGCCAACGGGCGGAAGGTGAAGGGGAATATCCAGATTGATTATTACTCCAACGAGGAATTGAGCCGGGTGCTGGATCTTCTGGGCCTTAGCGAACAGCCGTGAGCCGCGCAAGAGGCGACGGGTTTGGCGGCCCGCTCTACCCATGAATACTTTCTGTCGTCGGTCACTCTGTAACCCGCTTGTCTATGCCGTCATCCTGATCGGCCTGCTGGGGGGTGCCGGCTGTCGCCGTGCCCCCTCGGTCTCCTCCTTGCCTCGCCTTGATTCCTCTGAGTTTTCCGGCGATGCGGCATTGAAGGAAGTCGAAGCCTTCGTGGCACTTGGGCCGCGTGTGGCGGGGACGGAGGGCGCTTCCGCGGCCGCGTTGCATATCAAGAACCGCCTCGACAAGCTGGGCGTCAGTGCGGAGATTGACGATTTCATCGACCCCACCCCCTATGGATCGAACCGGTTCCGGAACGTTATCGGAAAGATCCCCGGCGGCCCTGGCCGGATCATTCTCATGGCGCATTACGACACCAAAGGGGGCATTGGGGCCGGCTTTGAGGGAGCCAACGATTCGGGATCAGGGGTGGGCGTGCTGCTTGAGTTGGCGCGGGTTATCAGTGCGGCCAGAGCTGGCCTGGAGGCGGGAGGGACGACGCCTGTTCTGCCGCCTTCCGTGTGGGTGGCGTTTCTCGATGGCGAGGAATGCCATGACAGCTACGGGCCGGTCGACGGGTTTCATGGGAGCCGGCGCCTGGCACGCCAGGTCGTTGAAGCCGGAGATCGCAAGCGGGTTGGCGCGGTGATTCTGCTGGATATGATTGGAGACCGCGACCTTACCGTCACCATCCCCAGAAACAGCACCCCGGAATTGGTGGCCCTGGCGTTCCGTGCGGCGGAGGAGGAGGGGGTGCGGCCGGCTTTCTCGCTTTTCCCTGGTGCGATCTTTGACGATCATCAGGCTTTTCTGGATGTGGGCCTGCCGGCGGTCGATCTGATCGATTTCGAATTCGGCTCAGCCCCGCGTAAAAACGATTACTGGCATACTGAGCAGGATACCCTGGACAAATTGAGCGCTGCCTCCCTTGCCACCATCGGCAAGGTGGTGATACGGATGGTCAACGCGCTGAGCGTGCTGAACGTGACACAGGCTTCCAGCCTATGAAGAGCGAGCGACGGCCACAGGCAGGGATGCCTGTGACACGTGATACTATTTCTCAGGTGGCCTCGGGGTCGATATCCTTGAGCGCTGCCAATTTGTCGCCCAGCGCGGTGCCGACGGGATCGATCCGCTTGCCTGCGAGTATTTTGGTGACGATTTCCTTGGTGTCGCTCGCAAAGTCGCCCTTCAGGATCCACTTCAGATAGCCCGGATCCTGGCGCGCGAGATCGCTGACTTTCTCGCCCTTCTTCTTGCCGAAGTTGATGGTGATCTCGCCGCCGGTCCAGCGCAGCTTGCCGTCACGGTCAACCCAGGCCGGGTCGCGCAGTTCGCAATACCTGTCCAGGTCATCCAGATTGCGAGGCAGATCGCTATAGCGTTCGAACTGGCCCTCGAGGACTCGCACCGTAGCCTGGGCATCCGCCTCGGCATGATGACCTTCCAGGAACAGCTCGTCGCAGTAGAAGGCGAGGGCTGCTTTCAGATCGCGGGGTTCCCTCTTGTGGAAGATACGCTGGGCATCGATCAGCCGGCGTCCTTCGAGGTTGAAGCGGATGCTGGCTCGGAGAAACTCCTCGATCAGCATGGGCACGTCGAAACGGATGATGTTATAGCCCCCAAGGTCGCACTGCTCCAACAGCCGGTAGATCTCCGGCGCGATCGCTTTGAAAAGCGGTTCGTTGGCCACATCAGCGTTGGTAATGCCGTGGATGGCGGTGGCCTCGGGGGGAATGGGGATCCCGGGGTTGCAGCGGAAGGTATGAACTTCCTTGTTTCCCTTGGGCATGATTTTGATGATCGACAGTTCGATGATGCGGTCGGCCCGGGGATTAGTGCCGGTGGATTCAATATCAAAGACCGCCAGCGGGCGGTCGAGTTGCCATTTATGCATTCCAGTTCTCCAATTGGGGCGTCACCATACTCGAGCACCCTTGAAAAAGCAATGCCGGCGGAACCGGCC
>CAYOIT010000090.1:0-17500 GCA_964404035.1 uncultured Verrucomicrobiota bacterium
GTCTGGTTTACACCCAGAAGGTTGCAGGTTCGAGTCCTGTACTGCCCACCAGCCTTCGCCCGCGGCGTAGCAAGAGCGAAGGCTGTCACGCCGGAACTTCTCTTTCCGTCTTCACGTCCCAAAGGCTGATTCCAGCTTCTTGAGCATGGCTTCTTCTTTTTCTGAAATTCTGGAGGTAAGGCCGAGAAAACCGCCCGATGCCTCGGCAACCTGGCGGGCGCGTGACAGAAAGAGGGTTCTGATCTCGTTGCGTTCGGTGGAAGAGAGCACTTCACAGAGTCCGCGGATATACACGATCCAGGCGTTCAGCATCTTCTCTGGCGGCTTCTGTTGCAGCCATTCTTCCAGGAGGACGTAATCCACCGAGGTCGGGCCCATGCCCAGCCGGGTTGAACCTGCCAGGATGGCCTTGCGCTCGTCCTCGTGAACGTCGCCATCCGCCCAGGCCACTTCCACCAGCGGCACAAGGGCCAGGGTGGCCAGAAGATCAGGATGGATGTCGAGTTCAACCAGGTGCTTGAGGATGGCCTCATTGGTAATGCCGGAAACGGCGGCCAGTGCTTTCTGGGTGCGCTCCATTTGTTCAAGTTCCCGGAGTTTCTTGATCAGAATGTCGTCCTGCTTCGCGAAGAACTCGTCTTCGAGCAAGCGTCCTTTTGCTGCGAGAAAGCCATCCATGTCCGTCTCCTTGTCGTGGTGAAGGTCGTGAGTCTAGCGAAGCCGGTATGGGTTTGGCAACTCACGTCGCAGCGACGAATAATCCAACCTGATGACAGCGGGCATCGGGGCGAGGCGCAGGTTTGGCTTCGAAAAGGCTGGGGGGTGGAATGATCCCGAAGGCCAGCCTTTGACTGAAGTCGGTGTTGAATCCCGGGGTACGGGATGGGATGATGCGCTCAGTTTCACGCACGGTTTTGGCGTGTGGTGGTCTGGACGTGGCACGGGTTTCCAACCCGTAGCCTCTTCTCTTCGTTCGCCTGTTGGGCTGCCTGGGCGACGGGTTGGAAACCCGTGCCACGTTGGGTTGCGGGGGATAGCCCGCCTTACACCGCAGAAAGGCTAGAGTTGCTGTATGTCGATTCCAATCGCGCTTCTGGTCGATGATGGGGCACCGGTCAACCCGATGTTTTTCCACGACCCGCCCTATGCCCATTCCCTGCTGATGCCGAACTCGCTGCTCCATGACTTTGCTGAGCTTTGCGGGGAATACGGCGTGCGCGGCAAGTTTAGCGTGCTGCCCATGCCCTGCTGCCTGGGCGGGATTGACGGCGAGCTTAACCACGTTCCCCCGCGCCACCTGTCTGATTTCCTGGCGACCGTGCGGGGCCGACTTGCGCCCTGCTTTGACATCACGCCTGAGATCCTGACGCACCTTGCCGCCTATCGGCTGGAGGGCGGGTTCGCGCACCTGTATGAGGATGAGTGGTTTGCCCGGGCCACGGTGGAGGAGATGACCGAGTACCTCGTGCTGGCGCTGGAGATTCTCGAGCATGTCGGCCTCCCCGCCACCGGGGTGACCAGTCCGTGGAATACGGGCGAATCCAACGAAGCGCAGTATGCGGAGGCCATCGGCCGGGCACAATGGCGGGTCCATCGGCGCGCGGTGACCTGGTATTTCCTGCACGTGCTGGGGCCGGGGCCGGTTCTGGGGCCAACGGTGACTTATCGGAGTGCGGATACCGGGCAGGTGGTGGTATCGATTCCTGCGACAACCAACGATCCGTTTTGGGACACGCAGCGGCCCATGTCGACCACGCGCCTTGCCGCGCGCGCCGCCGCCAAGGCGGGGGTGGATGGGCTGCTATCGCCGGATGGGAGAAGCGGCCGGATCCGTGACATCATCCATCAAGGCTGTCCGGTGACGATTCTCACGCACTGGCAGTCACTGTATTCCGACGGGTCATGCGCGGGCCTTCGGGGTTTGGCGAGTCTATTGAAACGGTTGCGAACCGTCTTGGGTGATGAGCTTCGGTGGACCACCTGCAGCGAACTGGCGGAGCAGACCGCAGGACGCGGCTAACGGCCAGGCGGTTGTGAGGTCTCTGTCTTCTTGTCATGGGCCTGGGTGTCTTGACCCGTGAGGGCCACCACCGAAGGCCCCGGGCGCAGGACATACTTCAACATCCGCAGCAGGCTTCGGATGGGTTGCTGGGGATGGTGAACGGGGCTGGTGTGTTTATCCTGGTCGGAGAAGCTCCTGCCGAATCTCAGGCAGGCTACGACACCGACCAGCATGATCGCCGCATAGATCCACGCCGCCAGTACATAATGCGCCGTCGTTCCCCCCCGCAACCAGAACCCCATCAGCACGGCCGAGACGCCGCTTGGCAGGGCGGCCGCCGCACCCCAGATGGCATTGGTGGCATGCCGCAACTCTGGGCGCATGAGGAGCATGAAGCCGCGATTGGCCGCCACGTAGTTACCGCTTTCCGCCACCGGCAACAGCGCACAGACGGCCGCCACCACCAGCAAGGGCGCCCGGCTGGGCCGCAGGCACGCGAGCACGACAAGGCAGGCGATGACGATCAGGCCGGCGGCCGCCATCACGACCACGCTGCCATGGTGGTCGGCGATGCGCCGCCAGCGCGTGGAGGTCGGGACGGCCAGGAGATTGCCGCAGGTGGTGAGCAGCAAAATCAACCCCGGCCCGAGATGAAGCTGATCGCGCAGCAGCAAGAGCACCAGCAACCCCATGCCGACGTAAACAAAGCCGAACCAGGCGACATACCCGAGGAAGCCCATGAACATCCGGTCGCGCAGAACGGTACCGAAACCGCTCCAGGCCGGCTCGCCGCCGCGCGAGGTCGGGCCACCGCCCGGCACGCGCCGCAACACGCGGACGCTGAGCAGGCCGAACCCGACCCCCAGCGCCGCCACGGCCGAGAAACGCCAGATGGGGGGCTCGTTCCCCAGCACGAAGAAGGCAAAAATGCCGAAGGAAACCGCCAGCAGCCGTGTCATCACGGTCTCGGCCGCGAAAAAGCGGCCCAACTGCGGCGGCGGCACGATCTCGTGCAGCCAGCTCGACCAGGCAATCCCCGCCAGCGCCCGCGTCATGCTAAACAGGCCGGCGGTGACAAACAACAGCACGGCGGCAGGGCCCGCGCCCCACCTGGCCAGCACCCAGGGCGTCAACACGACGGGCAGCACCAGCAGATTGCGCGTGGTCCAGCCGGCCATCAGCACGCGCTTCGACCCATAGCGTTCGGCGAGCGCCTTGGTGAGGACTCCCAGCACGCCGGCGAAGAAGAGCAGCGAATAGAGCACCCCGACCGACCCGCGATCAATGCCGAGCGCGCGGGCATGCAGTACCAGCACGGGGCCGATGAGACATTGCCAGGACATCACATTGAGAAAGAGGAACGCGAGAAACCGGCGCGGGCCGTCGTCCAGCGTGTCCAGTTGCAGTTTCCCCAACAGTGTTTTGAAATAGGTCCGAGGCATGTCGATCAAGATAGACTGCCGCCGGACGGATGGCAAGAAACGCGGAAAAATGTGCCGGCAAGCCCCGGGGCCTATTCACGAACGGCAGAGAAGAAAACGAAACCACCCGCTTCGCTTGAGAAAGAGGAGTCACTGAGGAGTTGGCACGGAGAAAACCGATCCACCCTTACCTCTTCCTTCCTCCCGAGAAAACGTTGAACGAATTTCTCATAGGGCCTGAGTCTTGATAGGATCTTGAGCGGCTTCCACAGAGTTCCTGCCCTATGAGAAATTCGTTCAACACTTGGATTCCGAGGCGCAGGCAGAGCGATTCTCGGTGCGAATTCCTCTCTGTGCCTCAGTGCCACAAGCGCAGCGCGTGGTGAATCTTGGCTGATTCGACATCCGCCACACGCCCGAGGACCAGTCTTGCGGTCGGGGGCGAAATGAGTATATAGAATGACCCTCTTGCAGACCTTGTTCAATAAAGGAAAAATACCCATGACGGCTTCCTATCGCGACCTGTCCAAGATGATCGATCATTCCCTGCTGAATCCGACACTGACCGCCTCGGCTTGCGAGGAGGGGCTCCGGGTGGCGTTGGCTTACGATACGGCCAGTGTCTGTATCATGCCCTGGTACCTGAAACGTTGCGCCGAAGTGCTGGCGGGCTCGACCGTCAAGGCGAGCACCACGATTGCGTTCCCGCACGGCTGTCACCTGACCGGCGCCAAGGTCAGGGAATCGGAACTGGCGTTGCGCGATGGCGCCGCCGAACTCGACATGGTCGTCAATATCTCCGCCGCCCTGTCGGGGAAATGGGATTTGGTTCGCGAGGAGATCCAGGCCGTGACCGAGACCGCTCACGCGGCCGGCGGCAAGGTCAAGGTGATCTTCGAAAACTGTTACCTGACCGCTGACCAGAAGATCCGTCTGTGTGAGATCTGCGGCGAGGTCAAGGCCGACTGGGTCAAGACCAGCACAGGCTTCGGCACGGGTGGGGCAACCGATGAGGACTTGGTGTTGATGCGCCAGCATAGTCCCGCCCACGTGCAGGTCAAGGCCGCCGGCGGGATTCGCACGTTTCAGCGTTTGTTGCAGGTGCGGGCGCTTGGGGTGACGCGGGCCGGCGCCACGGCGAGCAAAGCGATTCTGGACGAGGCCCGGCAAACCCTGGGAATGCCTCCGATTGAGGTGAGTGCGGCTCCGGTGGCCGGTAACTGAAACCCCTCGAAGGTTGTGGAGAGAATCATGAACCCAAAGAACGAATCGCATACCATTCGCCCCCTGGCCGCAGACTTTGTCCCTCTGTTTGAATCGCCTGACCCGCAGCATATATTTGCCTATAGCCCGGGCATCGCCCGGCTTTCCAGCGGACGGCTGGTCGCCACGCTCGACCTGGGCGGCCCCGGCGCGGTGGACTTGCCTGGTCCGAAATGGCAGCGGGGTGAAAACGGCTGGTCATGGCAGGGGCGCGTGTTCACGTCGGACGACCAGGGCAGGAGCTGGGAGCCAAGGACCGAGTTCCCCTTCATGCACGCGCGCCCTTTTGTGGCGGGAGGGAGTGTCTATGTGCTTGGCCATGCGGGCGACCTGACGATCATCCGCTCCGACGACGACGGGGTCACCTGGTCGGAGCCTGTGAAACTCACGGAGGATGAGTACTGGCACCAATCGGCCTGCAATGTCCACTATGCCAACGGCTGTGTCTATCTGGTGATGGAGCGCCGGACCCGCTTTCAGGTCCAGGGGTGGTATGTCGGCGATCTGGCTCCGGTGTTGATGAGGGGCCGAATCGGCGACGATCTGACGAAGCGCGACCACTGGACCCTGGCTTCGGAACTGTCGTTCTATGATGTGATGACCGAGGCCAAGCCGGACTACTTCGGCGTTCCCTTCTTTGCCGCCGACCCTGTGCATGGGGTGATGGTTTCACCAACCCGCCACTGCAACCCGATGGGCTGGCTGGAGACCAATGTCGTCCAGTTCAACCAACCGGATCATCTCTGGTGCGATCCGTCGGGGCGGACCTTCCATCTCTGGATGCGGGCCCACACCGGCGGCACGGGATATGGCTGCATCGCCAAGGTGCTGGAGCAGGGCGAGACACCCGGCACCGGTGCGATGACCACGATGCTGGAGCAGGTTCCCTCCGGCAAGACCCTGCTGTATGTGCCCTGTCCCGGCGGGCAGATGAGGTTCCATGTGCTTTACGACGAGGTGACTAACCTCTACTGGCTGCTTTCCACCCAGGCCACCGATAGCATGATCCGGCCTGACCGCATGCCCGCCGACCGCTACAACCTGCCCAATAACGAGCGCCGCCGCCTGCAACTGCACTTTTCAAAGAACATGATCGATTGGTGCTTTGCCGGCCTGGTTGCCGTCGGTCCGGTTGAGAAAGCCTCGCGTCATTACGGCTCCATGGCCATCGATGGTGATGACCTGGTGGTCCTGAGCCGTAGCGGCGATGAGCTGGCCAAGAGTCCCCACGACGGCAACCTGATCACCTTTCATCGGGTGAAGGACTTCCGGAGCCTGGTCTACTAAGGTGCAGAAAATGAACGAGATCCCCATGGCGCTATCCAGTCTGTCGAACCCCGGCTATCAGGCCGCGACCGCAGGCTGCCCGCCGGTCGAGCGGGCGTGGCTGTATCGGCCTGAGAATGAATGGACCTACTCGCACCATCCGCACCTGGCGTTCTTTGACGGACGTTACTTCGCGGTGTGGTCCAACGGTCGCCGCGACGAGGATGCCCCGGGGCAGCGCGTGCTCATGGCCACCTCGACCGATTTCAGGACGTGGATGGAGCCGGTGCCGTTGCTTGACGCGCGGCCGGGTCGGCACAGCGACCTTGTCCTGACGGCGGCCGGGTTCCACCAGCATGCCGGCCGGCTCATCGTCTACGTCGGCTGCTACGAGTACCGTCCGGAGTGCCTGGACAACGGCCGGCGGCGGCCCGGTGACACAGGCCACATGAATACGACCCTGCTGGCCCTGACCTCGGCCGACGGAACGCGCTGGGAGGGCCCCGTTGATCTTCATCTGCCGATCGTTCCCAACCACGGGCCGCAGCGCACGGCCTCCGGCCGCCTCATCATCAGCGGTAACATCAGTTTTCCCTACAGCGACGATGCGTCCGGGTTGGCCGGCTGGCGCATGACCGGCATCTACCCGCCGGCCATGGCCGCGACGATCGGCGACGATTCCGAATCCTTCTGGCCGGTTTGTAAGGCTGCCGGATGGCCGGTTGGCCTGTGCGAGGGCTCGTTCTTCCAGACTGATGACGGCGTGCTGCACATGCTGCTGCGCAGCAACATCGAACGGCTGTGGGTGACGGAGAGTCGGGATGACGGCGCCACCTGGTCGGCGCCGATTCCCACCGGGTTCAGTGACAATGCCACCAAGTTTCATTTCGGCCGGCTGCCGGATGGCCGGTTCTACTATGTCGGCTGCCCTGATCCCGAGCCGCGCGGGCAGCGGTCCCCGCTCATCCTGTCGCTCTCGGACAACGGGAATCAGTTCGACCGCCATTTCATCCTGGCCGATGCCCGTACTCCCTACGAACAAGCTTCCAAGGGGTTGCACAAGGGAGGCGACTACGGCTATCCTCAGACGCTGGTGCATGCCGGCGCGCTGCACGTCATCGTCTCACGCAAGAAAGAGGGGATTGAGGTCCTCCGTTTGCCGTTGGCGGCATTGGAGGCCGTGTCATGAAAGCGTCCGTCACGTGCTCTGAAGGAGACAAGGCTGAAGCGCTGATCTCCCTTCCAGCCCTCAAGGCCAATATCCTGCGATTTCTGGAGCGCTGTGGCGTTGCAGAGGGCGTAGCGAACGAGGCGGCCTGGAACGCGGCCGGCGTCCTGAAGGTTTTCGGCGCCGAGGCGGAGCGTTTCATCAGGCCCGCCGCCGAACGCCGGGAGGCCCCCGTGTCGATTGCGGAGCGCCTACGGGTGAATCACTGGGCGTTTGCTTCGACCCCCGGCGGCGTGGAAAGCCTTGAGGGCGGGCATTCGGCGGTCGAGGCTCTGTTCCTGCTCGGGGAATTGGGCCGGCTCTCGAACGAGAATAAGCGGGCCTGGGTCGACTATTTCAACCAATACCAGGACCGGGAGACCGGCTATTACCTGGGGCCTTACGTTCCGCCGCGTGATCACCCGTCGTGGCGTGACGGCCGTGTGTGCACCCATCCGTGGTCCCACATGCACGATCACCTGATCTCGTCGCTGTGCCCCACGTTGATGTTGCTGGGGGGCACGTCACGGTTTCCGCTTTCGCAGGGCAGCATGACCGGGCGGTTTCTTGATCGGTCCTATCTCGAACACTACCTGCACGGACGCGACTGGAACGATTACCGTGGCGACCTTGACTTCCGCCGCCACAACCCGTGGTGGATGGGCAATGAGTTCTGGTACCCGGCCTGCATCTTGTGGCAAATCGCCACCTGGGAGGCCGGCACCCCGGAGGCCCGCCAGGCCCGCCGTCTGCTCGACGACGTCTGGTATGCCTGGCACGATCGCAATTTCGCCGTCGACGGGTTCTGGCACGGCGATCTTGACGGGGACCCGGCACGTCTCTGGCAGGGTTGTCTGCCGTCCGGAAACCTTCCTGTTACGGCGTCTGCGCCCGACCAGTTGCGCAGGTCGGCCATTGCCATCATGGGCGGCGCGCATCAACTTTGGGTCTACGATTTCGACGGCCATCCCATTCCCGAGGCCGTCCGCCGCGCGCAAACCGACGCGGTTCTGGCGATCCAGAACCGCCACCACCGCCATTTCGGGCTGGGCGATGTGGAGAACCCCCACGGATGGTCCAACAATTGCACCGATGTCGACGGGATGACCGTGTTGGCCATCAATCACCATCGGCAGGACTATCGGCGGGCCGATATTGCCGTGGCGCTGCGGCGGGCCATGCAGGCTATCCTGACCGACAAGATCAACGCGGACGGCGTTCTGCAATCGATTCCGGGTGCGCCGTTTGCCCACAACTTTAACTCGTGGGCGACCTACTCGCCCGGGAACCAGGGGAACCTGCTCGATCAGTCGTTCTACCTGTGGGCGGTGGTAGCCGCCTGCTCGGTGGTTCGCGACGCAGAAGAACCGGCCCTGCGCAGTTTTCTGGAACAGGCCTGGCCCCGGGTGCCGTCACACTGGCTTTGGGTACCGAAGGACGCATAGAAGGAAACAACATGCAAACGACATTCAATGGTCTGGGTCTCCATCTTGGCAACCTCTCGCGTCTCTCGCAGGCCGAATCCCGTTCGTGTTCGGCGGAAAACCCCACCGGCGCGAAAGGGCAGGGGGGGCGTCATGTCGACCCCAATCATGGCTGCTCCCGCGATCTTGGGACCGGCTGGAAGGTGCGCCCCTGTGTGGGGATCAAGCCCGGGGAAAGCCTGGTACTGGCCGATGTCGACGGTCCCGGCGCGATTCAGCAGATCTGGATGACCCCGACGGGCAACTACCGGTTCGCCATCCTCCGTTTCTACTGGGACGGCGAGGAGACGCCGTCGGTGGAGGTGCCGATCGGCGACTTCTTCGCCAGCGCCTACACCCACTACAACAGCTATGCCCCGCTCAACTCGCTGCCGGTCTGCGTCAACCCGGGCAACGCCTTCAACAGCTACTGGGAAATGCCGTTTCGCAAGCACTGCAAGGTCTCCCTGGAGAATATTGGCCTCGAGGCCATGACAATCTTCTACCAGATCAACTATTGCCTGACCGATGTTCCGGCCGATGCGGCGTATTTCCACGCCCAGTTCCGGCGCAGCAATCCTCTGCCGTACAAGTCGGTCCATACGCTTCTCGATGGCGTGTGCGGGCAGGGCCACTACGTCGGCACGTACATGGCGTGGCAGGTGAACAACAATGGCTGGTGGGGCGAGGGCGAGATCAAGTTCTACCTGGATGGGGACCTGCCCGGGGGCGTGGTCGGTCGCCACATCAGGGAGCATGGCGGCGAGTGTTATCCGACGATCTGCGGCACCGGGACCGAAGACTATTTCTGCGGCTCGTACAACTTTGAGAACAAGGCAACGAAGCAGTACCAGGAGTTCACGACCGCCTACGCCGGCATGCCGCACGTGGTACGGCCCGACGGTGTCTACCAGGCCAATACCCGGTTCAGTCTCTATCGTTGGCACGTCATGGACCCGGTCCGCTTCAAACAGGATTTTGCCGTGACCATGCAGGCGCTGGGCTGGCGTGCCGGGGGCCGTTACCTGCCCGCCCAGGATGACATTGCTTCAACCGCGTACTGGTACCAGACTGAGCCGCACGCGGTCTTTCCGAAACTGCCCGAACGCGACGCCCTGGAGATCATCTGATGTCCCCCTGCGGACTGACCGAATGAAGACCGCGGTCCGTCAGGCTGGGCTTGCGAACGTGGCTTTCTTCTGACATTCTTTTTTTATGGCTGACCGTCTCGCTCCGATTCATAAGACCCCCGCCGAAATCCTCGACAACCTTGTTAACGGACACAACGAGGCCTTGAGGGATGGAGCGGAGAAGGGGAAGAAGTACCTGCTGAACTTCTGCGAGCGCAATAACTCGATCCCCAATGCCGTCAAATTCTTTTTGTACGACCTGCTTGCCGAGGACGCCTACCAGTGTAACGACCTCGACACCTGCCGGACTGCCCTCGCGAGGGCCTCCGACTACCTGCCGGCAGCCCGCGCGGAAGCCCTTCAACGCTTTCGCGAGTACAGCCCGTCGATGCGCCTGTTTGAACGGGGCATTGCCCTGGCTCTGGACGACGGGGAGTTTGAGAGCGCGCTGGTCTTGTGCGACGAAGCCATCGCGCTCGGCTTCGACAGGGTCTACAAGGCCAAACGGGCCTCCATTGAGCGCATGATGTAGTTGGGTTGCGGGCGATCACCCGCTTTCAGGGAGGAATCGATATGTTGCAGTTTGTTGTGGACGAGAAGAAGTGTATCCGGTGTGGGCAGTGCGTGTTCGATTGCCCGGCGCGGATCATTGAACGGACCGGCGAGGCAGTGCCGTTCATCCGGCCGGAGAACGAGGAACGCTGCATCCAGTGTCAGCACTGCCTGGCCGTCTGTCCCCCGGGAGCGGTATCCATCTTCGGGCGCGATCCGGCGCAGAGTCTTCCGCTGGCGGCGGGCTCCTTTCCGGATCCGGACAAGATGATCACCCTGGTGCGGGGGCGGCGGAGTGTCCGGCGCTATCGTGATGAGAATGTGGACCCCGCCCTGCTGAAGCGATTGCTGGCGGCGCTCTCGAACGTGGCCAGTGCGATCAACCGGAGAGCCCTGACGTTCTCGGTGATCGATGACAAGGCGGTCATGCAGCGGTTCCGCCTCAAGGCCCTGAACGGGTTGGCCGAAGCGGAGAAGGCCGGGCGCGTTCCTGAACGATTTGCCTACCTGATGCAGGCGGTACCGGCCTGGTTTGAAGAGGGCGTGGACATGATCTTCCGCGGTGCCCCGCACCTGCTGGTGGTCTCAGCCGCCCCGGAATCGGTCTGTCCCGAGGAGGATGTCAACCTGGCACTGGCCGATTTCGAGCTGATGGCCCAGAGTGCCGGGCTGGGCACCGTCTGGTGCGGGATGGCCAAAATGACGCTTGAAATCCTGCCGGAGCTAAAGCGGACGATGGGGCTGACACCGGGCCACTTCTACTACGCGATGTTGTTCGGTCTGCCCTCGTTCCATTACGCCCGCACCGTGCAGCGGGATGATGCCGCCCGGATCCATCGTGTCCAGGCCTGAGGAAGACGTGTTGGCGTGATCTTGACGGCGCTGTGCTGCAGTGTTACACCGTGCCACTTCAATCTTTAATCATTCAATAGACAAGGGGACCACTCTATGGCCAAGGTTGTGTTTATCGGGGCGGGCAGCTTGGGGTTCACGCGCGGCTTGGTCAGGGATCTGCTGACCTTCCCGACGCTTCGCGATGCCACCATTGCGCTTGTGGACATCAATGAGGAACGGCTGGGCTATGCCCGCCAGATGGTGGAGAAGATTGTGGCGATGGGCAACTATCCCGCCAAGGTCGTCGCCACCACCAAGCGCCGTGAGGCGCTGAAGGGTGCCGATGCCGTCTGCGTGACCATCCTCTGCGGCAGTACCGATGTCTGGAAGCACGATATCCTCATCCCCAAGAAATACGGCGTGGATATCAACGTGGGCGACACGCGGGGCCCCAGCGGCATCTTTCGTGCCTTGCGCACGATTCCGACGCTCCTGGACATTGCCCGGGACATGGAGCAGCTTTGCCCGAACGCCATCCTGTTGAACTATACGAATCCCATGGCGATGCTTTGTCACGCCATTCAGCGGAAGAGCTTTATCAAGACCACGGGCCTGTGCCACAGCGTCCAGGGGACGGCAGGCATGCTGGCCAAGTGGGCGGGGGTGCCTTACAGCGAGTTGGCCTACACCTCGGCCGGCATCAACCACCTTTCCTGGTACGTCAAACTCGAACACAAGGGTAAGGATCTTTACCCCCGGCTTCGCAAGGTCGTCTCAACCGACAAGAAGATCTACAACGAGGAACAGGTTCGCAACGAGATGTTCCTGGCCCTCGGCTACTACGTCACCGAATCGAGCGGCCACAATTCCGAGTACAACTGGTGGTTCCGGAAACGCCCCGACCTGATCGAAAAGTACTGTACGAAGGGGACAGGCTGGAATCCCGGCGTTTACGCCTATATTCTCGACGAGTACCGCAAGTCGGAGAAGAACTGGAAGAAAGGGGTACGCGACTGGTTGAAGGCGGAGAAACCGATTTCGCTCGACCGCGGCCATGAATACGCCGCCGCGATCATCAATGCCTATCTCGGGGGCGATATCTTCGAGTTCAACGGCAACGTGCCGAATACGGGCTTGATCACGAACCTGCCGCAGGGCTGCTGCGTCGAGGTTCCCGTCGTGGCCAATCGCAAGGGATTCGAGGCGGCTCATGTCGGGGCGCTGCCCCTGTCCTGCGTGGGGCTTACCTCGCTCAGCGCCACGATCGAAATGCTGGCGGTTGAAGCCTGCCTGACGGGCGATGCGCGGCTGGTCTACCAGGCGATCTGCAATGATCCGCTCTCGGCGGCCGTGCTGTCCCTGGCGGAGATCCGCAAGATGGTGAGCGACATGCTTCGCCAGAACCGGCCGTATCTGCCGCAGTTCAAGAAGATCGATTTGTGAACGACGGGCGCGAGAGGAATCAGGAGATGAAGCAACCGCAAGGCTCCCGTCTGGTCTGGTTCGACACCGAGTACACCTCGCTCGAACTCGAAGGGGCGCAATTGGTCCAGGTGGCGATGGTCGTCACCGATCTGCGGGGACGGCGTGTGGCGTCCCCGGAACAGGATTACGTCTCGGCCGTGCGGTTGCCGGCGGAAGTGTCCGTGAGCGATTTCATGGCGCGGGAATGCCCGGCCCTGGTTCGCCAGGCACGCGCGGAAACCGCGCCGACGGTGGAGGCGGTGGATCGGGCCCTGGCGGACCGGTTGGATGCCTTGTGCGGCCCGCCCGCCGCCAAGATCGGCGCCCGGCCGGTTCTGGCCGGAAACAGCGTGCATGCCGACTGGTGGCTGGCCTCGCGTTATCTGCCGACCTTTCTCGCGAGGCTGCACTATCGTCAGCTCGATGTCAGCTCCCTGAAGATTCTATGGTTGGAGTCCGGTCTCGGACCGGAATTCGACAAGTCAGACCTGGCTGCGGTCCGGCAGTTCCTGCCGGGCTGGGAACTTCCCGCGCAGGCGCAGCGACATGATGCGCTCTACGATGTGATGTGTTCGGTGGCGGAACTGAACTTTTACCGGCGGCATTTTCTCCGGGAGCCGGTCCTTCCGGCGTGAGGGCTCGCGCGCCGGTCTGCCGGACCGGCCTGGCTGTCACACCGGCTCGGCAGGGATCTTGATCCGGAACGCACGCCGCACCACGCTCAGCTCGAGGTGCGCGCTGTCGTGCGATTCCTCGCCGTCCACTTGCGTCGGCTCCGGTCGCGAGAGCTGGATGTCGAACCGTTTGCCCTGCACGTGCATGGACCGCCGGTGCAGATCGTCCGAGAGGTTGCGAATGCGGTCAGGATTGTGCCGCATGGCCAGCAGGTAGCGGGCAAGATAATCCGTGTGCGCGGTGAACAGGACCACATCGAGCAGGCCGTCATCGGCGTAGGCGTCCTCGCTGAAGTCGAATCCGCCGGCGTAGATGCGGGTGTTGTTGACCACCAGATTGATCATGGGTCCCTCGTACCAGGGGACGCCGTCGACGGTGATCTTGCTTTGGATCAGCTCCTGCCGGAAGAACCGGCGGCCCAGGGACACCGTATAGAGGAATCGTCCGCGCACCAGCGATCTCAGGAGCGGGATGCTCTCGATCCTCCGCTTGCTGGCGTTCCGTTCCCGCAGAATGGTCGAATCCAATCCCACGGTGACCGCATCCGCAAAGTAGAGTCCATCGATCAACCCCAGGTCCAGCTCGTAATCGGCGCCATGGACGATGGCGGAAACCGCCCGTCGCAAGTCACGCGAAGAGAACTCATCCTGGATCCGGATGCCCAGTGATTTGGCGATGTCGTTTCCGGTTCCGAGCGGAATGAAGGCGTAAGGGGGGATGGGACTGTCAGGGTAGGTGGACTTAAGCTGCATCAAGCCGTTGATGATTCCGGAGTGGGTTCCGTCGCCACCCAGACCGGCGATGACGCCGTAAGCCATGGGACCCACCTTGGCAAGGCGTGCCGAGACCTGATCGGCCAGAGGGGGGCCGTCCACGATCGAGAGAAGCTCGGGTTCGACGCCGAGACGGTTCAGCAAGTCGGCGGTCTGGGGCCAGATTTCCATGGCCGTCCCGCCTGCCGCCCGCGGGTTCAGCACACACAGAACCTTCATATAGCCTCAAAAAAAGAACCACCAGAGACAGAGGAGAACGTCGAAAGCGACTGCCTTCTGGCTTCCCCGTGCCTCTCGTGGCTATCACAACGCCAGTCGGCCGTCGGTACGTCCGGTGATCCGGACGTGCCCTCAAACTTTGGCGAGGTTTTTCTTGGCAATGCTCTTCGCAAGGCTCTTGGCGAGGCTCTTCTTGAGCTTCACGGGCGCCTTGAGCATCTGGCGAACCTCGGAAGAGTTCAATTTCTTGACCTTGTCTTCCGCGACTCCCAAACCTACCAGCCGCTTCCGCTGAACCTTCTCGCGGCGTTTCTTGTCGGACTCTCCCTTTACGGGCCTGCCTGAGCGAGTATCTCCACCTTTTCCGGCCATGTTTAACCCTTTCCCTTCAAATGGTTTCCGTATGACTTCTTCGGGCGCCATCTCATGGCGCGCGGTCCACAAGATGCCGAGAATGGCCTGGCAAGTCAACAGCTTTCGGGTAACGACCGGGAGGTCGGCCGGCGAGGCGCGGCACTCTCTGCTTGAACGTCACCGTTGTTTCACCTATTCTGCGCCCAGTTTCCTGAAGGTATCGGAAAGATCATTGCAAGCAAGGAAAGAGGCAGACATGTCGTTGATTGAAAGTGTTGTAGCTCGTGAGATTCTGGATTCCCGCGGCAACCCCACCGTGGAAGTGGATGTGACGCTGGAGAGCGGTGTGCTCGGTCGCGCGGCGGTGCCGTCAGGCGCCTCCACCGGCGAAAATGAAGCCGTGGAACTGCGGGACGGAGACAAGAAGCGGTACGGCGGCAAGGGTGTCCGCAAGGCGGTCAAGAACGTCGAAGACATCATCGCCCCCGAACTCGTCGGCTGGGACTGTCGCGATCAGGTCGGCATCGATGGCGCCATGATCCATCTTGATGGGACCGCGACCAAGAGCAAGCTGGGCGCCAATGCCCTGCTGGCGGTTTCGCTCGCCGTGGCCAAGGCCGGGGCGGAATACTGCGGATTGCCGTTGTTCCGTTATATCGGCGGGACGAATGCCCGCGTGATGCCTGTGCCCATGATGAACATCATGAACGGCGGCGCGCATTCGGATGCCCCGATCGATATCCAGGAATTCATGATCATGCCCAAGGGCGCCTCTTCGTTCTCCGAAGGGCTGCGCATGGGCACGGAAGTGTTCCACTCGCTGAAGAGTGTGCTAAAGGGCATGAAGCTCAGCACCGCCGTCGGCGACGAGGGTGGTTTCGCGCCGGTCCTCAAGGGCACGAATGAAGCCCTCGACGTGATCATGCAGGCCATCAAGAAGGCCGGGTACAAGCCTGGCAAGGATATCTTCCTGGCGCTGGATCCCGCGGCGAGCGAGTTCTTTGACACGGGCAAGAAGCGCTACGTGTTCAAGAAGGGCGATGGCTCGGAGCTGACCCCGGCCGCCATGGTTGACTTCTATGCCGACCTCGTGGCGAAGTACCCGATCATCAGCATCGAGGACGGCATGTCCGAGAGCGACTGGACCGGCTGGAAGACCTTGACCGATCGCCTTGGCGACAAGTGTCAGCTCGTGGGCGACGATCTGTTCGTGACCAACACGAAGTTCCTGAAGAAGGGCATTGAGTTGGGCGTGGGTAACTCCATCCTGATCAAGGTCAACCAGATCGGCACGCTGACCGAGACGCTGGATGCCATCCTGATGGCGAATCGCGCCGGCTACACGGCCGTGATCAGTCACCGGTCCGGCGAGACAGAAGACGCCACGATCGCGGATATCGCGGTGGCGACGAATGCCGGGCAGATCAAGACCGGGTCGTTGTGCCGGACGGATCGCGTCTGCAAGTACAACCAGCTCCTTCGCATTGAAGAAATGCTGGGCGAGCACGCGGTGTACGGCGGCGTCATCTGAGCCGACGGTGAGCTAATCACTGTCTGATCGACGCTTTCATCGGCGGCTCGTCGCAAGGCGGCCGCTGGTGAACTTTTGATTTGGGCAGGCGGGCGGATGTGGATCATGAATTTCTGGGTTGTGCTTTACAGGTTTGCCTGGATCGTGGTGGTCATCTCCTGTGTGATCGCCGTCGTGTGCGTTTTTCTTCCCAAGGCACACAGCTACCAGGAACTTCAGAAGCGCAAGATTGCGCTTGAAGAGAGCAATGCCAAGGCGGAGGTGCGGTTGCGCCAGCTCGAGTTGAATCAGCGGCGGTTTCGCTCCGATCCCGATTTTGTGGAGCGCATCGCGCGTGAGCAGGGGCGGGCCAAGCCCGGCGAAACGATCTTTCGTTTTCCTGTAACCAATGCGGTATCAGCCGTCACCAACAAACCATGAAATCACTCCTCCCTAGTCTGACGCGGTGGGCCCTTGTCGTGGGTGTCTCCCTTCTGGCGGCGGGGTGCCTCAAGATCAACACGACCGTCGCCCTCAAGGCCGATGGATCGGGCACCTGGCAGGTGGTCTATGCCATGCCGTCCCATATGATCCGTCAGGTGCAGATGGCCAGGGATCTGGCAGTGGAACTGGAAAAGGCGGGTTCGCTGACCCCCACCAATCCCCCGGTCAAGCCTTTGGACCTTCCGATGATTTTCGACGAGCCGACGATCCGCGCGCGGTTTGAGCCGCTGGCACGTGAAGGGCTGACCCTGACCAAGTTGCAGACCCGCTCCCGGAGCGGCTGGCAGTATGTGGAGATGACGGTCAAATTCGACCGGTTCGAGAATCTTGTGCGGCAGAGTTTCTTCAATGATTGCGGGATCTCCCTCAAACAGACGGGCGAAGACACCTTCAAGCTGGTCGTCTCTTTGCCGCCCGCCGGTGGCGGCGGGGAACCACCGAACCTGGAGGATCCGGCGATCAATGCTTCGCTGACGCCCTTCCTGAACGGAATGGTGGTCGCCGTGACGCTTGAGGTCCCCGGGGAAATCCGCAACAGCAACTCGGCGGTGAGCGACGTCCGCCGCGCCTCCTGGGAATGGGATTTCGAGAAGGATTCAAAGGCGGTCGATCGCCTGTTCAAAGACAAAATGATCCTTCTGTTCGATTCCGCCGGCGCCCGCATCAAGGACTTCGAGAAGCCTGCGACCAAGTAGTTCCTTCGCTTTCGCTTCGGTCGCTCTTTTTTACTGAACTAATGCTTGCCTCCTCCGGACGAAGTGGCTACATTCTCCCCGTTTTTGCTCGGGTGGTGGAATGGCAGACACACTAGTTTGAGGGGCTAGTGATCGCAAGATCGTGGGGGTTCAAGTCCCCCCCCGAGC
>CAYOIT010000091.1:0-17415 GCA_964404035.1 uncultured Verrucomicrobiota bacterium
CCAGCACCCGCCGGACCGGCCAGGTCTCCCCATCGTCGTAGCTCAATTTCGCCGTCACGTTCCGGCGCGTCAACATCGCCGTGCCCCACAGCGATTTCGCATCGGCACTGGAGTCCGGGTTGACAAAAATCAAGGGGCACTTGCCGCCGGGAAGTCGAATCAAACTTGCATGGCATACCGGACAGAAGAGATCCCCGCGCGCCCCCAGATCCTGCCAAGCGGAGATCCCATCGGCACTGACGAGACACCGGCGCCGGCTCAGGCCGGACTCATCGCGGACGTTCAACATGATGCGGCCATCGGACAACTCAATCAGCACCGACTCGCTCGGGTTGATCGGCTCCGGATGCGCGCAGGCGATGGCGCCACGTTCCCAGGTCTGACCGCCATCGTCGCTGTAGATTGTGGACACACACGAATGCCGATGGTCGCCGGCACTGGAGTCCGAGAGCCAGACCGAGACCAGCAACCGCCCGCTCGCGAGCTGAATCCCATGTCCCGGCCCCATCGCCAATACCTTCCAGGGATACTCCGGACGGAAGCGGTCAAAGGTTGCCGTGATGTCCCGCGGGGGCTCTTCCGATGCCACATCCCAGATAAAAGCCCGCCGATATCCCAACTGGAGGAGCAGGAAGGTGCGGCCACGCTGATGATCCATAATGAAGGTGGGGTTATCAATCGTCTTCCCCCCCGGCTGGGTGGCGCCCGGGGCCACATAGACGTTACGCTTGAGAGCCTCCTCGGCCGTCAGCCCACCCGCGGGCAGGCTGGAGTCGGCGAGTCTCAGGAACTCAACATCAATGCGGGCATGATCTTCCCAATTCGCGCCGCCATCCTTACTGCGTTTCACGAAGATGGCGCTTTCACCCCAATCGTCACCACTGCGCATGCGCCCGGCAACGGCGGCATACACCGTACCGTCGGTTGCTACCCCCAGGGCCGGGATGCGAAACTCAGTAAAGCCCAGGTCTCCTGCCTGAAATAGATCGATTGTTTGCATAATCGGGCTCTCTTTCTCTGTTATAGTTATTTTCATGTTTATCCTAAGTAGACCCTCCTCGAAAAGGGTTCGCCACCTGGACTTCACAGTAACGCAGGCATTCCTGCCTGCGTCCGGCGAGAGTTGAGGAGGACGGTTGAGTGAAAGGACCGCACACGATTCTCTTTTTTCGCAACTTGTCCGCTTCTTCTCTCGCGTCGCAGGCAGGAATGCCTGCGTTACTTGGCCTCAAATCGCCGCCACCCTTTTCGAGCAGGGTCTAAGTAGCGGCGTTCGTGAGAACGCCGAGCGGAATCCTCTCGGATTCCGCTACATCCGGTCATCGGAACTTGAACACGGACCCATGGGGGAAGATGTCGCCGGTGAGGGCGATTTCCTGCGCATCCGGCACCAGGTTGCCATTCACGTCGTTCGTCAGCGTCGGCGGGTACTGGCCTCCGATATACACCTCATCCAGGCAGGCCGCATTGGTCTGCTCGTTCGCCATCGAGAACGTGGAATAGGACGTCAGGTTGGTGTTGATGAACGGAAACTGCTGCCGCACCAGCACGCCATCCAGAAAAATGGCACTTTGCTTCGAGGCAAAATCGTTCATCACGCTGATCCGGATCCACTGTCCGTTGGTCAGCGGGGCGAGTGCGTTCCCCCAGGCATCCCTCCGGCACACGTCCCACGTGCCCGAAGTCCGGTTATAAAGGCTCACATAGCCGTTGGTGGTCGTCACCATCATCACCGAGGCGTTCGAGCGTACCTCCGTGGGGTCGTCGTCGGCGGCATAACACATGACCGCGCGCAAATCCGTCCACACCTGGGTGGCCGTGCCCGAACTCACCCGATTGGACAGGGTTCTTCCATATCCAAGGTCGACCGCCTTGTCCACGCCATAGCTCCGGGTCTGCTCCACCACCACGCTGCTGTCCGAGGCGCCCCATCCGCGGAACCCGGCCACACTGAGGGGCATCCCCGCCGGATAGATCTCGAAGTCGTCCTGGAACGTCAGCGTGGAGCGTGCCTGCATATTGCCCCACCGCTCGTCCAAGCTGAACGAACCGGTCAGGGTGAAGCCATCCGCTTGGAGCGAACCGTTCGTAATGACCACACGCCCGCCGCTCCCGATGGTCAGATGGGACGCCACCAGAGCCCCATTCACCGTGAGCCGCCCCCCGGCGGCGACGGCCACGTTACTGACCGCCGTCAGCGACCCCGACACGGTCAGATTCCCGGCATTGGCAACGGTGAGATTGCTGCAGGCCAGCCCGCTGGCCCCGACCACCGCGCCCGCGCCAATGCTGAGTGACCCGTTCACTGTGACCACGCCCCCCGTCAGCCCCGCCAGACTGTGCGCGATGCTGACGTCTTCCGTGTAGATACCGGGCGTCACATTGATCGTATACCGGTCCAGCGCGGCGTTCACGGCCGCCTGAATGGTCGTGTAGGCCTGACTCGGCCCGACATTGAACGTAAAGGCCAGGTAACCGTACGCGTCGATTTCCTGTGCGTCGGTCAATCCCGCGCCATCCCAGTTGTTCGGCAACCCGCCGGGCATGGTGCGATCCATGCCGAAGTTGTCGAAGTACGAACTGGTTGTGCCACCGCCATCCATCCGGAAACGCGCGCAGGACGTCACATTGCTGATGAAGGGCAACCGTTCCTTGATCAGTGTACCGTCAAGGAACAGGGCGGATTGGTGCGACACGTAGTTCTGGCACAACGTGATCCGCGCCCATTGCCCGTTCGTGAGCGCCGTCAGAGCCGAGCCCCAGGCCGTGTTGCTGAGGGTCAACCATCCGTTCAGGCGGTCATACGTCTGCAGGTAGCCGCTATCCACCAGGTTCACCTGGATCGACGCATTGCTCTGCACCGCGTCATCGGTGACATCGAGCCGCGGTTCCAGGCACACCTGGAAATCGGTCCAGACGTTCGTCGCCCCGCCAGGTGTCACCGCATTGGACAGTGTGGTATTCTGCGGCAGTTCGACCGCCGACGCATCGGCCCAGACGACGTTGGTCTGAACCACCACAAGCAGGCTGGAGGCATCCCATCCGTCAATGGTCAACGATTTCACCGTCGTTCCCGCCGCATAGTCGAACCGGTTGCTGAACGGAATCATCTGCGGCACCGGCCCGGCCTGCGCCACCACTCCCAGCGTCAGCCAGATCGCAACCCCCGCCGCTGCGCATCTGATCTCTCGTGACAAGTCCATGGTGTTGTCCTCCCAACGATAGTTTGACCGTCTCAAACCTGTCACGCCCCCTACTCCAGCACCAATCGTGTACCCCGCGTCTGGACCCTGCTTGTCAGCACCACGTCGTTGCCGTCGCCCAAAGTGGTGCTGACTTGAATCACGTAGCCGGTGCCGTTCATCGTCACCACCTGCCGGCTACCCCCGGCGAACTGGCCGGAGGTCGTACCCGAACTCGTGTTGTTGATGATCGTGAACGGATAGCCCACGATCGGCGCAGCACCGAAGTTGACCGATAACGTGCAGGTATTCAGGCTCACGTTGGTCAGGGTCACGAGGCTGCCATAGCCGTTGGTCGAGCTCAAATCCACCGACAAGGTGGCGGTCGAATCGAAGGTCAGGTTGCTGACAATCGTGCTGACCCCGTTCGAGATGACCAGCGTGCCTGAGGGACCGATGGCGACCGCACCACCCCGGTACAGGGAACCGTTCAACAACTCCAACCGCGCAAAGTTGGTGGCCGTGCCGGGCTGGAAGGTGTAGGCCTGGCCCGACGGGAGGTTGGTCGCATTGTTCAACCGGAAGGCGTTCGCAGTCCCGTACCAGGCCATCTTCGAAGTCGAATCCAGTTTGCCGCCACTCTGGTTGCACAACACGGTCGCGTTGGTAATACCCTTGAAGGACACCGTGCCATTGTTGATCGCAATGTTGGCAAGGGCAACTGGTGTCAGCGTCGGACTGTTGGTGGTAAACTGGTAGATGCCGGCATTGTTGCTGATGCTATTCCCGGTGCTGCCGGCAATAATCGTCAGTTTGTTTGCCTCCAACAGGCCGCCACCGCTGACGAGCACGCTGTTGCCCGTATCGGCGGCATCTTTCCCGACCTTGACCTCATTCACGCCCAAAACCGTGCCGCCAGCGATCAGCAGGGTGTTGCCGGTGACAGGGCTTCCCGTCCCCCCGGCGCCGACCTCAATGTCCTTCGCCGGCGGCACGGTTACTACGCCCCCCGCCAGCACGCTCACCGAGTTGTCGTTGTTGTTTGTCCCGGCCCCAATCAGGATCGCACTGGCGCCTAAGCAGTTTACGAGCGTCACATTCGCATTGGTAATCGTCACCGAATTGAAACAGCAGTTGCTCTTCACCGCGCTACCGCCAGCGGCTAATAAGACCGCAGACCCACTGCCACCCAAACTGACCGTGCTCCGGGCGCCCGCGCCGCCCAGGTAGACGGCGTTGCTGCTGGCCCCGTTCATGTTGCCGACTGCAAACCCACTATAGGTACCACTCGAGTACCAGGCCCCGCCGTTTCGAATGCTCACGCTGTTCCCGCTCGCCGGCCCAGGGTTCGCTGCATCCTCGTTCACTCCGCCGACCACACACTGCCCCACATTGGTGACGATCCCGCCGTCAACGATGATCCGGTTATCGGGTCCGGCCCCGTAACTTCCAATACTCCACGTACCTTGTAGCCCGTTCCATGTCGCGCCAGCCAGAATTGACACCGTATTGTTCGTAGACCCCAGGCGGGAGCCCGGCCCACCAGGGCGCGCCGTGACCATCGCATTCGTTACAATCAGGTTGTTATTGCAGGATCCATAACCTACCCTCGTGCATGTAGCGAACGGTAGACCATACACCTCAAAGGTGGTCAGCGGCCCTGTGCCGCCGATCTGCATAAGACAGTTCTGCGCCCAAGTGTTATTTCCGTACCCCATCAGGGTGCTGGACGTTGGATCATTCGTCGCCACCACCCTGGAGCCATTGTCGATGACCAGACTGCAGTTTAAAGCAGGCCCTATGGTCGTGGTCCCGCTGAGGAAAAACACTTTATTGGCATTCGTCACCGTGATCCCGCTGATCGTCATCTGGAGATTGGTGTAACTGGTGTTTGAAGCCCGAATGCTGGCAATCTCCAAATCATTGCTGCACGCGTCCCAGACGCCGCCCGACGCCGTCGTATACGTCACGGTGCCCGTACTCGGCCAACTCAAGAACTTCATGGGGCCCTGGATGGCGCCGCCTTGATTGAGCACGATTTTTCCGTTTGCACCTGACCAGCCGTAGGTGGTCACGCCGGTCACCGCCCCGCCGTTGTCGATCTGCAGCCAACCGCCGTTGCCCACATTAAGCGTGGTGTTGGTGAGGGTGGCGTTGGTGACGATGAGACGGGACGAACCGCCACTGCCGGTGACGCCCAGATTAAGCGTGCCCAGATAGTAAGGCAGATTCGCGTTCAGGATCGCCGTGTAGTAGCCCGAGGCGCCACCAGGCAAGGTCGCATACTGATTGGCGCTATTGAACCCCGGATAGGACGCAACATTCCAGTTGGCATTATTGGTCCAATACTCCACTACCCCGTCACCCTTATTTGTCCACGACCCACTCACCGCCCCGGCCTCGCCGGACAGGAACATGACAACGCCAACGCCGCACAGCCACAGAATCCTCTTTTTCATGCCATTCCCCTCCCTGTTGCATCCTCTTTCAACCCATCCTCGTGAAACCGAACCAGGCGCACGGACGGCGTCACCCCGATCACGTGTCATCTGATGTTGGTCGGGAAGACCACCTTCTCTGTTTATGTAGACTAGAATACCACAAAAGACTGGCATTTATACGAGACTCTTGTTTACTTATGTAGAGGAAAGTGATCTTTTCATGGATCTACTCAATCGCCAAAAGATTCTGCAATACTGGCACGCGCAACTTCAGGCCTGGAAATCGCGCGAGGTAACGCTGGCAGGGTTGGCGCCCCGCAACGCCGGTCCGGGATTTACACAGCCCTGGCGCGCCTTGGAACTGGTCATTTCCGGCTGCCACCCTGTGACGCTATGGCGACATGGCGCCCGTGAGCATGTGTCGCTGCGCCCAGGCCAGTGTGTTTACCTGCCGGCCGGAAGTTGGCGCACGCTGATTTGGGATGAACCCTCGGTTTTCCTGGGAATCGTGATCCGGGACACATGCCTGCGCTTTTTGGTGGCCGATATTGAAGGCGACGGCACCCAGCCCCGGCGGAATCCCTGGCAATTTCACACCGCGAGCGCGCCGTCAGCCGCCATTGTTCACGTCGGCCGGTGTCTGGATGAACTGGCGTTACGGCCGGAACCGAGTCCGGCGGCGGTGCCCTTGATGGAAGCGTTATGCCGGCTCTGTGTCGAAGAATTGGAGAAGGAGACGCCCCGGCTTCCGGGCAAGGCGCACCACACCTGGCAGGGCATCTGCTCCTATGTCGAGGAACGGCTGGGCACCCCCATCTCCCGGCTGGAGGTGGCCGCGGCCATGGGTGTGAGCCCGGCCTATGTTTCGCGCCTCTTCCGACAAAAGGCGGGAGTGGGGTTTAATGAGTACCTGACGCGGCTGCGCCTGGATCTGGCCGCGCGGTTGCTGCGCGAAACCGAACTGCGCGGAAAAGAAGTGGCGAGCCGGGTCGGATTCACGGATGAACGCTATTTCATCCGCGTCTTCCACCAGAAGATGGGCATGCCTCCCGGCCGCTATCGCCGGCATACCCATTAGCCCGGCACAGGCCTGCATCCCCTCACATTTCCTTCCAGAAGTATCCCCAGGTATTACGCAGCCAGATGGACGCACCTTTGGTCAGATCCACGTCACGGGCGGCACTGGCCGCCAGGGGGATGTCCAGAATCCAGTCGAACTCCCAGCCGCCGTAATCCTGGCGACGCTCGCTGTCACGGAAGACATTGTTCGTCCAGGCGTTCACGTAGACCCACCCTTTGCCGATGGCATGCCGGTAGAAAAAGGGTCGCGAGCCGGCGGGGAACTTGCCCACGGCGATGACTTCCGCGCCCGCAACCAGGGCGGGAACCGGAGTGAAGGTGTCGTCGTCAGTGGAACGGAACCCGAGCAAGCTGAGTTTCTCCGGGTAGGGCGCCAGATGGCGGAACGCCGGGCAGATCCCCCACTCCAGACGCGGAAAACATTGCACATCCATGTTCGCCTCCTGCGAGGCGGGTGTCGGGAAGGGCCAGTTGCCGCAGGGGGTCCTGGCGTCAGGCCAGTCCTCCACGCCCAGGGGATCCACGCCGGAGAGGCGGCGGAGGGCGGCGTTGTCGTGCGCCACGCCATGCTCATCCTTGAAGGAGTCCCAGCGGTCGAGGGCGAAGTAAAGCACGCCGCCCTGCTCCACGTAGGCGAGCAACTTGCCGGGCATGGCGCGGAAATCACGCTCGTACATGTTGTCGGCAATGGCGACGAACTTGTACGAGTTCAGCGTGTCCTGCGAAATTTCAAGGTCGTTTTGCGAGGACCAGAGATAGTCCGGCTCCACACCGAGCCGGGCGAGCGCGCCGTTCACGGCGCAGGCGGTCGGCAACGCCATGCGGCGGAACAAACTATACATGCGGGGCGAAGACGACAGCGCCAGAACATCGCTCCTTTTGACCGGCCGGTCCGCCGCAGCCCGGCGGGCAGCCTCCCGGGAATAGCGCGTGACCAGCGAGACCACGGGCTTGGGAAACCCCTTGAAGTCGTGCATGCCGAGTGACTCGCCCTGGAAGAAGTACCGGGTCGGATTCTCGTGGCGTTCCTGCTGGTGGGCGCACCAGGAGGCGTTGTCGTCGCGCCAGTTCCAGTAGTGCCAGCCGTCGGCGTCCGCCGCCAGGCAGGCGGCGTTGACGCGGTCGATAATTGCCACCTGATGCTCGAGCGTCTCCGTGCCATACGCGGGGGAATCCTGCCAGCCGCCGTGGCAGATCACCACGGGCTGCTGGACGGACCGCTTGAGGTAGCGGGCCATCAGGTAGGCGGCGTTGTAGACCACGGGCAACTGGTGCGAGAGCCGGGCATGGTGGATCTCCCGGGTGTGCGGCCATTCCTCGAACGGCTGCACATAGCTCGGCCGGGTCATCTCGAAGAAATAGTATTCCATCCAGATCGCCTGGAGCTTCTTGGTCTCGGGCGAGAAGCCGTCCAGCATGGCCCAGGTGTTGGTATTGCCTTCGAAGGGGGTCCAGATGAACTGCGCTGGCGCAACTTTCTTGATGGCGGCGTCGAAACGGGAATGCGCGTCGCCGATGCTTTTCTTCTGCCAGAGAATGTAATCGTAGCTGAGCGGGTTGCGCAGGGAACCGTTCCATTTGCTCTCCTGTGGGAGTTGCACCTCGTTGAAGTCCCGCGGCTGGTTCTCCAGGGCGTTCGGGCCGCCCACGGCGTCCAGAAGGCTCATGAAGGAACCGTAGCGCGTTTCGAGCCAGGCGTGCCACTCGTCCTTCAGGTTGAACGGGATGGAGACGTTGTCGAACCCCTTGTGGAAGCGGTCAATCCGGTCGGTGTAGGCCATGACCGTCGGCTCGTTCTTGTAGCGCTCGGCGAAAGGCTTCATCTGGAGGACATAAGCCTCGTGAAGCGCGGGGTTGAAACTGGGCAGGAAGCGGTTGTCGAATTCCCACTCGCGACCGGTGATCTGCTTGTAGGCGGCGGGGGTATCGATGAAGGGCCCGATGAAGATACTGATGCGCACCCCGGCCGTCCTGGCGGCGGCCACGATTGTGTCCATGCGCTCCAGGCCCTGCTGTTTGACATGGCCATTCTCGAAGAACATGTCGTTGTGGAAGAACAGGGCGGCGTGGTTGATGCCAACGCGGGCCATCTGGCCGAAGTCGCGGTCGAACTCCGGGGCGTTGAGTTCCCAACGTCCATCGCGCCACCAGTCCGGCCCGCAGGCGCCGGGGAAACGTCCGTAGTAGATGGTGGAGTTGCAGTACCAGCGCCGCCCGTCGAGGGCGAACTGACCGTTGGGGGTGATGGTGACGAAGGTTTTCATGGTTTAGCGTGTTCCTTCCTACTCGAAGAGGCCCGTGGCCAGTTTTTCCACCCGCTCGAAGGTGCCGTAGGTGACCGGCCAGGTGATTCCTTTCATCTCGTCGGACCCCGGAGTGTCGTTGTCATTGAGCAGGAAACCGAACCGGAAGGTCTTGCCACTCTCCAGCACCAGGGGCAGGGTCGCGGGCAGGCCCGCCAGCGCTTCCCCGGTCAACTTGAACTCGGTGTAGTGCACCTGACAGGCGCGCAGATCCAAGCCCGTCGCACCCTCGATAAGGGCGCGCTCCTCGAACTCAACAGCGTTCGTGTAGGTTTTGATCACCCGGGGCGCCACCGCCGGGTCGAGCAACGTGCCGGCCTTGAACCAGCGGTCTCGCAGGATAATGTCCCCTTTATCCGCTAGCCGTGTGACGTTGTATTTCCACCCTTCCGGGAAGGTGTTGATACAAAACTCCACGCCATCCTGCAGGTAGTGTTTGCCGGCCTCGCGCTGGTGGAACGTGATGACATCGTCGAACTTGATCACCTGCACGTAAAGGTTCTGCCCTTCGTAGGCCAGGCGCAGGACACTGCTGTTACTCAAGGGGTCATTGGAAATCGCCACAACCGGCGGGATGCCCAGCGTACGCCATTTCTTCGGATCCCCATCCATGGACAGCGGCCCCGCAAGCTTCTTGATGGTCACCGTTGGCGGCGGCGGCACCGGCCAGACGGGGACCAGTTCGGGGGCGCCTTCGGACAGCGTCTCCGCCAGTGCGGGGGAGACCTTCACCGGCCAGGAGCGATGGATCACCTTGTCCCAGCCGATGAGTTCCTGCCAATGATAGGTCTGCGCACAGTAGTCGCCGGTGATCAGGTAGGGTTTGCCGTCCCGACCGGTGAACCCTTGGGTTTGCCGGTGGTTATCCAGCCACATGCCGCCCCAACCGAATTCCCTCGGCATGCCCAACACGCCGGTGCCCAACCCGTCCCTGTCCATGGTCTCATACTCGCAGATGGCACCCCGTCCGGCGAAGGTGATCCCGCCAATCGTTGTAATGCCCCAGAACCCCATCTTGAAGCCAACGGGGTTCATCGGCGAAAGCCAGCGCAGTGTGCCGTCCGCCGCAAACCCGGCCATGCTGGTACCGTTGGCATGCTCGGTACACAGGTCCGGTCCGCCGCCGCTCTTGGTCGTGATGACCGCCGCAAACGTGCCGTCCGGCTGCAGGAACATGTCCTCAGCGAGACTGAGCGTCTCCTTCGTCTTGAAGTCGTAGGGGGAAAGGTAATCGGGTTTGCCCCCGGCCACCGTGGCGGGAATGAGGCGGGCATGGGCGAAATCATACTGCGGCACGCCCTGCTTATCCAACCCGGCCATCGGGATCAGGCGAACTCCCGGCCGATCCGGATGCACAATGCTGCCATCGGCACGAACCTCGATGTTATTGAAGCCGCGGTTGAGGAAGTTCTCCTTGAAACGCTTGCCATCGGGCCCATTGACGGGCTCCGAGGGATCGTCCTTGGCGATCACGCCGTCGCCATTCAAATCCCGTTGGAGCACAAGCCCTTCCTTGTCCCAGCCATAGCGGCACAGGTAGCGCCCCGTGCCGTCGGCTTCCATGCGCACGACGCCCAGCCAAGTCCCCTGCTCCTTCAGGTTCTGCTGGAACAGGCCGAAGTTGGCGCCGCCCGCGGCGAAGAAACACAACGGGCTGCCTTCCATGGTGTAGCGCCAGCGGGTCCCCGGCGTCCATCGCCGTGCCTTGGCATCAAGGGCGATATCCCAGAGTCCCTGCGCATTGAAGAAATGCATCAGACCATCGGCAAACGGACCATAGGAGATCTGCTGCCCCCACATGCCCATGTGCTGCCGCTTCACCGACCCGTCGGCCGCAAACAGGATCGTGCGGATGCCGTCGATAACGGCCACCTCGCCGGCCGCATGGAGGGCAATGGATTTAGGCCCCCAGAACCGATCGCCGCGGATCGGGCCGAACCCTTCATCCCCGGTCCCGAGCGTACGCAGAGGCGTCAATTTCGCCGGATCGCTGCTGTCGCACAGGGTGATCGTGCGTGTGGTCGACGAGTAGATCGCGAGTCTATTGGGGCCGGCCGCCAGCAAAGCCGGCTGCTTCACCGGGGAACTCCGTGTCGTGACGGTACCCCTGCCATCCACCGTCGCCAACGGTCCTTCGCCTGTGATCACCCAGACAAGCCCGGCCTTGGTATCGGCCGCGGGCTGCATGACCTTCGGAATACTGACGCTCTGTGCGATGGCCAGGGTGTCGCCTGAAAGGGTTACCAACAGGCCAGCCACAGGATCGGCCACGTAGACCGCGCCATTGAGTACCGTCAGCCCGTTGACCGACTTGAGTTCCGGGTAATCATGCGCGCTGCTGCCGTCGGGGAAAGGCGCGCCTTTCCCGGTGGCGCTGTCCAAACGAAGCAGACTGTTGGGCTTGCGCATGACCAGCACCCGTCTCGCCTCATCGACCGCCATCCCGAGCGTCTCGCCACCGCCGGGAAAGGACCAGAGGAAGTTCGTCATCTGGGGATCGTAAGCCCGCACATGCAGACCGCTTTCGAAGCCGCTTTGCGCCACAAGAATGCGCCCATCCGCATCGAACGCCACCGCGTGCGGGTTGAGCGATACGCGCTTACCCGTGCCGCCCAACTCGGTCGTGCTGAGCTGCTGATCTCCGTTGCCGGCGGCGGCAACATAGGCCAGACGCAGGTCGGACTCGGTGACCTTCAACTGGTAATCGCCGGCGAAAATCGGCGCCCCCTGCCAATCGCGCGACGGCAGCCAATAGCTGTATTTCCCTTTGGCCAGGGGCAGGTTCTGGAACAGATAGCGCACGTTACGGTCGTCCCGGGTGAAAAGCCCTGCGCTGGTGATCCCTTCACCCGACTTCACCGTAAACGTGCCGTCCGCCGGCCGCGGCGCGGGAAAGCTGGCTTCATAGGCGCCCAAGTCGACCCCATCGACACGCGGATGGCCGTCCATATCCAGCTCCGGCGCCGTGAAACCGCCCAGCATCTGAACGCCCCAATCCGACGAGGTGGCGCGGATCGGGGCCCAACTCAACGGCGAAATGGGGCGGTAGTCGCCGTGGACCGGATCCTGGAAGGTGACGCCGATGGTCAGCGAGTGTTTGTCGTACCCACTCAGGTGGTACCACGACTCGACTTTCTTGCGCACGACTTCGCCCGGCATTTGTCCGACGTAGTTCGCGACATAGAGGTTGTGATCCAAGGCCAAAACCGAATTGGTCACACCCAAGGCGATGGCATACGGCGCATTGACAACCAGGTTGTTGAATACGGCCACATGATCGCAACCGTTGACCCGGATGCCCGTACCGTCGGTGTCGACGAGGGAGGCGTTGATCAGTGCCGTTCGCGTGCTATTGGCCAGACTGACGCCGCTCCTGTTCTCAATCAGCAGCAGATTCTGGAAGACGCACTGGCTGGCCCGGTTCACCACGAGCGCACTGCCGCACCGGCGCACGCTCACCCGCTCGACCGTCAGGCCGGTGGCGCCCTCCACCAGGAGACCGGCCTGGAGCGAGTTGGCGATGGTGAGATCACTCACGCGGGCCGGCCGTTGACCGCGCAGGGTCAGGCCAAAACCCTTCCCGGCGGCATCCAGAATCGTCTTGCCGTAGCCGGCGCCCTGCAGACTGACACCGTCGGGCAGAACAAGGTCGCCAGCCTTGTAGGTTCTGGCTTCCAGTTTGACCACGTCACCCGGTTTGGCCGCCTCCAGCCTGGCCATGAGCACGTCGTGGTCGGCCCCTCGCGCCATCGCCACCAGTAGCCATGATAGACATGCCGAGCCCTGTAGAACCACCAGAATGGGTTTTTGATGATGTTTCATGTCTCTCCAGTATATCCGTTGTTCCCTCTCACAATCCGGCAGGCGCGCAGATCGCAGACGACCGCTGGTATTCCGTCCTCCGTCAACCACGTGACCGTCGAATCGTCCTCGGACAGCTTCCGCACCCGCATCAGCGGCCGGCACTCGCGGAATTCGCGCAGGATGCGGCGGTGTTCATCCGTGAAGAGCGTGTCGATCCGCGCCTTGTCGTAGAAGAGGTGAAGGGCGGGAATGCTGCCGTAGGCGAACACCCGGAACATCTCGGCCGGGGTCCAGAGGCGAAGGGGCCGGCCGGGAAACGCAACCACCATGCGGTAGTTCAGGAACAGGGCATCAGTCGCTCCGCATGACGGGTGCCAGGTCTGGCCCGGACGGACGAAAGGCGGGCATAGGCAATCCAGTTCGACACCGCCTTCCTGCAGCGCTTTGATCGCCGCGAGAGTTTCGCGCCACTGCGTCGAAGGGTGCAGCCCTTCGTAACTGATGGGTACGAACGAGACATTCATCGCCATATCGAAGAAATAGCCGTCAAGGCCGGTGGCCTCGCGGGTTTTGAGCAGCCCCTCGACCCAGTTTCGGCGAGCCGGCTCATGCGCGAGGTTCTGGAACTGGAACTCGGTGCTATGCGTCCCGCCGAACACCTGGCGGCCATCCTCCATCTTCACGAACCAGCCTGGCGTGCTGCGATGCTGCTTGTAGAGGGGGCTATCCGGGCTCTGGGCCGTGCTGGTCCAGGAATAGACCCGCACCCCGGCGGCCCGGGCGTCACTCACCAGCCGCTTGAGAAGCTCAGGCCCGCCCAGTTTCTCGGCAACCTGGTAATCATGGCTCTGGCACTGGTTGCCCCCAGCGCCCTCGGTGGCGTTGCTGCGGTTGACATTGTCGATGAAGATGGACTCCACACCGCAGGCCGCCGCGGCGGGCAGGAGATCGGTCCGGTAGGAGTCGAAGGTGTGCCCCTGCCAGAAATTCCAGGAAAGGCAGGTGGTGGAGGGAATCTCGCGCGTGCCAAGCTCCTCCCGCGCGCGTCGGTTAGTCTCGTCGTAGACCGCGGACCAGAGATCGCGTTCTGCGGCGGCTGAACGCGGCGCTACGTTGAGCAGGATACTCTTTGGAGTGGAGGCAAAGCGGGAGGACTCGTTAAAGATATGGCGATCGAACGTCTTGAGTTCGGCGGCGCCGGGTTCGCGACGATGCGCCGAACGAATCAGCCCGACGTGATCGAACAGGCCGACCAAAGTGGCACCGGCCTTGAACTGATAATCGAAACTCTGGTGGCCCATCCAGCGCGGCCAGAACTGCGAGATCACCGGATTGGTGCCCGGTTTACAGTCGGCTTCCGGAATCAGTTCTTCGGTCGTCCAGGCCGTGTCGTCTGCAAAGGTGACGGTCGGCGGGGCACAGAGACACTGACTCCAGGCTGTGACGCCGCGGATATCGCCGTCGATCTCCCAGGAAGCACGGTCCATGAGCCAGAACAGGGGCTGCGGACCCGCATAGTCCCACCAGTAACGGAAGCCGGCAAAGGCAAGCCCACCCAACGTGTCGGTAGCGGGTGCGAGGTGTAGGGTGAGGCTGGATTCTCCACCCGCCTGCGAGCCATCCCAGTCGGCGGTATCGTAGACACGCTCGAGGTGGTAGTCGGTCGCCTGGCGGAGCATGGCACGGCGGAACCCGACCGACAGGCGAATGGCAACGCCTCCGGGAGTCTCCTCCACGGCGATCACCCTGAAGCCGTCGGTTTCCAACCCCAGAAAGGACTGCGAAACCGGCAGCAGCGGCAGCCGGCCTGAGCGAATCGGCCGGTCGTTGATGAGGATCCGTCCTAAACCCAGGAACGCGTTCCCGCGCGCCAGGATCTCGAATGAGCAGGCGCCAAAGCGAACGATTCGGCTCTTCGGAGTCATGGTCATCTCTGGCCGTCCAGCATCACAACCGCGGCAAAAACGACAAAACACTCACGGCTCATTTCGTAAGTCTTCCTAACCCGGCATAGCCGGAACCAAACAATTCGAGAATTTTGACCACGGATGACACTGATGACACTGATAAAACAGAGAACCAAATCTTATCCGTGCTATCCGTGCCATCCGTGGTTCAAACGATTGCCATCTTGCGATGGATTCAATTCGTAAGGGACTATTGCTCTCCAGTACGGCGGGCACTACGCTGCCCGCCGCAAGTCCCTATCGCCCAGGGGCCGCCCCATGCCGGGTGACGTAGCGCCCGGCCTACTTCATCACATACGTGTGATTGGCCTCCAACCGGTATTCGGTGGCGCGCGGCAGGACGCGACCAGTCGTAATGTCCGTGACCTTGCCGGCCAACGCCATCGTGCGAGTCTTGAAGTTGAACAACGTCGAGCGCTTGCCGGTCTTGTCATGCCACACCACGCCCAACCCATCCTCCTGAAGAACGCGCCGGTACAGGTGCGGCAGGACGGCGTGGTAGTCGGCCAGCGCCTGCTTGTGCTGCGGCGTCCACACTTGGTCAATCCGCTTCCCGTCCTCATGGAGCGGAATACCGCCATAGGCCATGTGCGCCAGGCCGTAGTAGACGCCGGCGGCACTCTTCGGCGTCACATCCTTGAGCGCGGCCCCTGTCGGCACCGTGCTGTAGTCGTTGCCCAGCCCCACCCGGTAGCAGGCGAAGATCGTCGAGAAGTTGTAGGAGGAGGGATGACCGTGCTGCGGACATCCGAACGGGCCAAACGATTCGATCGTGAAATGCACACCGGCGTCCTGCAGTTGCTTGAACGCCTTGAGCAGCCCCCTCCACATCGTGCGCGGCTGCATCCGGTGGTAGGTCACCGGCATGAAGCCGAGGTTGTAGAAGCTGTCAAACAGGTACCAGCTCAGGCCGGTCTCTTTCCTGATCTTGATATGCGACTTCACGAAGTAGTCCCGAGCCTTCTCGTTCCCCATATCGAGCACGCTCATACAGCCGGCGTACGCTCCGCCGTACTTCTGGCGGGCGTCCTCCAGCAGCACGTACCACCCGGTACCGTCATCGCGCTCAGCCCTGTTGATCGGGCTGGACAGCGCCTGGTCGTTATTCGTCCATGACTTGATGGTGACGCCGACTTCGGCGGCGCGGCTGACCAATTCCTTCACCTTGGCGTTCCCTCCCAGTTCGGGTGCGATCTCGTACTCATGGCCGCAGCACATGTTCCAGGTGAACTTGCCGGGGAACGGCGTGCGGTCGGTCATCGCCGATTTCTTGAGATTATCCACGAACACCTTCCGGCAACCGATCGCCGCCGCCGCGGGGATCAAGTCTTTGAAGTAGGAGTCGGCATTGAAGTTGTTCCAGTAGTTCTGCCCGATCTTCGGCACGAATGGTTCCTGTTTCAGCCCAAACTCGGCCCGCGCCCGGTTCTCCACGTCTTCATGGATCCAGGTCCATACGTTCTGCTGGACGATCTCGCTCTTCGCCTCCATGTTGAGCAGGATCTTCTTTGCCACCGTCTTCACCTTCAGAGCCTGGTCGAAGATGTGCTTGTCGAAGGTCTTCAACTCCGCCTTGCCGGCATCGCGCACCAATAGCGATCGGATGAGATCCACCCGCTCGAACACGCCGATCAGCGTGGCATTGCCTTTGTATTGGAAGTCAAAGGCGCCGTGGGACGCCCACCGCGGCAGGTTGTGCGTCATCACCGGGTTCTCGTTCCCCTTCTCAACCAGGAAGAAAAGGATGCCTTCTGTCGTCCAGGAATTCTTCCTGTCGAACTTCGCCACCGGCGCGGAACAGGACGACTGGGAAACCGCCGTGGCACCGGTGATGTCGCCGTCGAGTTCCCACGAGGCCTGATCCATCAGCCAGTAGAGCGGTACGTCCTTGCTCTGGTATTCCCAGTGGTAGGCGAAACCGGAGAACTTGACGCCATTGAACTCATCGCGCGCCGGCTCGATCACGAGGTCGAGCCGCCCCGTCCCAGCTGAGGCGTCCTGATCCCAGTCGCCAGTTTCGTGGATCGGGTCGAACGAGTGATCCCGCATCACCTTGACCGGCATCTTGCGGAACGACGCTTCCAATTCGATCCGCCCCCCGCGTAGGCGAAGGAGTTTGAGCCCGGACAGTTCCAGGCCGGTGAAACTCTGAGTATGCGGGCGCAGCGGCAATCGCCCCGACCGCACCAGCGTCTTGCCGATCCACGCCTTCCCCAAGCCGAGAAACGTATCCCCGGCCGTCAATACTTCACACGCACAGTGTCCGATTTTGATGAGTTTCCGATTCATAGTCTTCCCTTCTTAGATTATCTGGAATTCTGGTAGGTGCCGACCGCCGTGGCGGCACCGAGGCAAAGCGGGTCCAGAAGTATGCGAAAGAACAGCACGTGCGCGTCCTTTCGCCTTTCCTGGTCTCTTCTGCCTCGGTCCCGCCCGGCGGTCGGGACCTACCAGAGCGGATGTTTGTCAAATGCGTGTAAGGAGCAGGTTACACCCGCGCCGGCTTGTTCTGGTTTTCAACAGGCTTCCATGGTTCCCCAGTTCTGAATTCACTAACCCATTTCTCCCACAACTGCAGAACCACTAGCAGCCTGTCGGACTTGACCTCGCGCGACCCACAGACGAACCTGCCACAGGC
>CAYOIT010000092.1:0-17382 GCA_964404035.1 uncultured Verrucomicrobiota bacterium
CGCCGATGCTGGCCTATTACAGCGCGTTGGAGACGCACCTGATCCGGAACAGCGTTTCGCTGGAGGATTTTGCCTACGATCTCGGGCCGAACCCGGCCATGTTCACCCCGGAGCTGATCGTGACGCTTCGCGACCAGTTGGAACGAGCGCGGAAGACGGCCGCCTCGTATTACGTGAAGGCCCGGGTCGAACAGGCCGCGCGGGATCTGGAATGGGCGATTCCCGCGGCGGCACGGCGGAGCATGGACAAGGCCGTGGCCCTCAAGCATGGAAAGAAGGAGTACGTCTGCCCCCGCCGGACGGGCGCCATCGTGGTCGACGGCAAACTCGACGACGAGGGCTGGGAGGATGTGGCCGCGGCGGGCGGTTTTGCGAAGCCCAATACGTTTGAGCCGGTCCAGGAGAAAGACCGTACCGAGTTCCGGATGACGTGGGACGACACGGCGCTCTATGTCGCCGTACGTTGCGCCAACACTAATGCGGCCAACCTGAAGGTGACGGAGAACGTCTGGGGCATGGACAATTTCGAGTTCTTCTTCGTACCCGCATCGAGCTACACGGCGGGATATTACCAGGCCGCCGTTTCGGCGGCGGGCAAAGCCTGGGGCCCCCAGCACTTCATGGGCGATTACATGTGGGGGAAGGATTTGAAAGCAATGCCGCCGCTCGACGTGGCAGTTCAACGCGGAGACCGGGAATGGACCTGCGAGTTCGTTGTGCCGTTCAAGACGCTGAAGGACGCGGCTCCAAAGGCGGGCGAGTTCTGGCGGGCCAATGTGGCTCGCGGCGGGGGGGCCTGGTCGCGTTTGCCGATCGGCAACTGGCACCTGTATCGCGATTTCGACTTGGTCACATTTTCGGGCGAGAAATGACGATGGGCACAACACAAGAGGAAGTGAAGCCGTGCGTTCGTGTTCGTCGATGGGTCCTGCTGGCGAGTGTTGTGATGGGGGTGCTCAGCAAGGATTGGCAATCCGTTGCCGAGGGCGCGGAGGCATCCACCGGGACCCACTACTATGTCAACAACCGGCTCGGCTCGGATGACCTCGACGGCCTGACACCCGCGCCTTCCCCGGCCGGAAAATCCGGACCGACAGCCACGATCATGGCGGCGGTAAGGAAAGCCTGTGTGGGCGCGCGCATTGTCATCGCCAACACGGGCCAGGATTACCGGGAAAGCGTTCACATCAAGGGTTTTCGAAAAGGTCGCGCAGACCATCCGCTGGTCATTGACGGCAACGGGGCCACGGTGAGCGGACTCGTCCGGGTTGCGCCTGAGCGATGGACGAATGTGCATGATGACGTTTATGCGTTTGTCAACCGGGTAGGCGGCGCGGACTATGTGCCCAAACTTGAATATACAGGGTGGCAGCAACGCATCGGCGACAGCGTGTACGGAAACATGCCGGGCTTTAACTGGATGGCGGGTTGGAGCGGATGGCCCACCGAGCGGCAGGCACCGGAGATCTTCTTCCTGAACGGCAAGCCGGGGCCCAACGTGGCGAAGCTGGCAGACCTGCCCCCGGGCGGTTTCTTTTACGACCATCGTGTGAAGCCCAGATGTCTGTATTTCCGCGTTCCTGCGGGCGCCAGGATCGAGGACTGCACGCTGGAGATTCCCTTGAACGAAGGTGTCTTCGTCACCGACGATTACGTGGTGGTTCGTAATCTGGCATCGAAGTATGCCATGGATGACGGTTTTGCCGGGTTCTGGGGGATCGGCGTGGTCTTTGAGAATTGCAACGGCTCATTCAACTGCGACCAGGGGATTTCTCTCCACGGAACCAGCGTGACGCTGATCGACGGCGGGCTCTACGAGCGCAACGGCGGGTGCGGGATCGCCGATGTCATGTCCAGTTTCACCGTGTATCGCAACGTGGTGGTACGGGACAACCTGATTACCGGCGCGCTTTTCCAGGGACTTGGCCACAGCATGCTGAATTGCAGCGTGTACGGCAACTGGAGCCCCCAGATCGATGCCAGTGGGGAGGGTTCTGTATCCATCGTGAACTGCCTTATAGCCGGGTCGCTTGAAGCCGGTGGCGGGGCTCATACCGGGCGGGGCCGGATCGATCCCGGTGGAGGCGTTGGAATTCAGATGGAGCGGGGACGGATCGATCACTCCACCATTGTCAACTGCTCACAAGGGGTTATCGTCCTGAAGAGCGGGATGATTGCCAATTCAGTCATCGCTAATTGCACCAACGAGCTGGTCAATATCCGCCAGGCGGCGACGAACACGTTTCAGATGAAGAAGACAATTCTCGCGCCCGGGTCAGTCGTCTATGGCACCGAAAAGGTCACCCAGGATGCTTGGGGTGATTTTACCAAAAGAACACCTTGGGCAAGCAGCATGATGCGGGCGTCTCCCCGCCTTGAGCCGCCGCTCTATGCGCTGCCGCCGGATTCGTCGTTTTTCAAAGCGGGCGAATATGAGCGAACGCCCGGGGCGGTTATGCCGCGTTGGAAGGGTTGGAACCCGAACGGAGAAGAGCCGTATATCCGGCCACCGCCGTAGGATGGCGGCCTCCATATACAGTTTTGACAATTCAACGAAAACAGGAGCATATCAGTGATAATCAGTGCAAAGCGGCTCAGGAGGAGAATGGGATGATGGATGTTTCCAGTGCGGCGGGTGTCAAGTGGGAGTTCAAGCAGGAGGGGGGCGGATGGGCCTCGATCCAGGTGCCGGCAGGCGGCTGGCGCACGCAAGGCTACACCTGTGACGCCGGTGTCTACCGTGCCCGGATACCCATCCCGCGCGAAGCCGAAGGGCACTTGGTGCGGCTGGTTTTTGAGGCGGTGAATTTCGGCGCCGAGGTGTTCGCCGGGCCGGACGAAACGCACCTCTCCCGCGTGGCCTCGCATGTGAACGGGTGGATGCCGTTCAAGGCCGATGTGTCGTCGATCGCCATGCCTGGAGGAACGCTGCTGGTCCACGTGGCCGTCAACGGTCGGCGCAAATTCATGGTGAACGGCAAGTACACGGTTCCGCAGGGAGCCGACTGGTATCCCGACGTGGCGGACGGCATCCTGCGCGGCGTGTCGCTTGAGATTCTCCCCCGGGTGCATATCGAGGATATCTGGACCAGGACGCACCTGGCGCCGGACAGGCTCCAGACGCAGGTCAAGGTGGTCAATTCCAGCCCTCACGCCGTGACGGCGGTGCTTGAGTCGGAACTGCTGTCGTGGAACAAGTCGGCGTTCGATTATCCCCGGATTCCCGACTTCCGCTTGGAGCTTGGCCCCGGCGAAAGCCGCACCGTGGAGTTGCCCCCCGTCGCGTGGACTCTCGGCGCCACCAGTTACTGGTGGCCGAATGTCCCTTATCGGGAGGGCTACCAGGCTCAACTGCACGTTTTGAAGATGGTTCTGAAAGCGAACGGCACGAGGGCGCACGAATACCGCCAGCGGTTCGGGTTCCGCCAGTTCCGGGCCCGGGGAAACCGCTACGAGTTGAACGGATTGGGCTGTAATCTGCGGGGCGATAACCAGCAGGAGGCCAATTTCGGAACGGACGGCTATGGAGTGAAGGCGGGGTTTGGGCCGCCCACAGCGGCCAATCCAGGCTGGCCCCATGCGGTCGACAACCTCCAGCGCCTGAACTTCAACGTCATGCGCATACACCAAATCCCCGCCACGCCGTACATGCTGGATGTGTGCGACGAAAAGGGGTTGATGCTGGTGGATGAGACCCCGTTGCGCGGCTCCGGAAGCATGGAGGATTTTGACGCCGGTCGCGAGAACATGATCAATAGCGCTCGCGAACTGGTGCTGCGCGATCGAAATCACCCCTCAATTGTCATCTGGAGTGCCGCGAACGAGTGGGCAGAACCGCTGCTCGAGACCTCCAAAGCCATCCTGGCCCTGGACGACACGCGGCCGGTCATCGGCGACGGCGCCGATATCACGCTGAAAACCAATCACTGCCCGGAACTGGCCCCCTACTGCATCATCATGCAGCACTATGTCGGCGGCATGCCGGGTTTGCCGCTGGTGGGCGGCACGCCTCGCGAACACCTGCCCTACGGTGAAACCGAGGCCGTCTGGCCGCATGACAATACGAAAGCGGGTTTTGCCTGGATGGGGACAGGCATCCGCATTCGCCGGCTTAACGGCAATGCGGATCTGAGAAACTATATCCTGAACAATGCCTGGTCCAACTACGTGCCGGGCGAAGGCCCGGAGACCGAAGTCCTTGAGAAGAAAGTCACGGGTCAGTGGAATGGGCACCTCGAGATCCCTCCGGCACTGTTGGATCCCTGGAATCACCCCCTGATTCGACTGATGCAGAAATGTTTCCACCCGCTGGCCGTCTGCGATGTCGAATTCGACCGGCTCAACGCACGAAGCGATACCGACGGCCTGTGGCCGACCGTGAAGCCATGCTGGGTCGCCGGCACGCGCGTGCGGCGCACGCTGGCCGCCTTCAATGACGAATTCACCGCTGAGCCGATTACCGTCCGATGGCAACTCCGGCAGGACACGCGGGACGGCATCGTGCTGGAGCAGGGAGAGTCCATCCACCAAATCCCGCCGGGAGGGTTCCGGAAACTGGATATCGAATTCACCTGTCCGACAGGGCCGGGCACCGTCCTCCTGGTCATGGAGTCTTACAAGGCAGGCCGGCAGAGATTCGTTGAAGATGAGGTGGTGTTCCGGATTGTGGATCGCCTGTCGTCTACTGTGCCGGCGGGATGGTACCGGCTGGTGTTTCTGTTCAACGGGAGGCCCGCGTCCTTGAAGGAGACGATCGCCAATGACGGGGCTACCACTCTGACCGACGTCAGCGAGAATGCGCGGCCTGGCGTAAACAACGGCGTGCGCCCCCAGCCCAAGGGGACGTGGTGGAGCGCGACGGTGGTCAATCACGGCGGTGCGGATCCGAACATGGAGATCTGGAAGGTGCAAAGCGTGGGAGGGAACGAGGTCACCCTGACCAGCGCGAAGAATGAACTGGCGCTGGCGGTGGCCAGCATGCGTGAGGGTACACCGGTGATTCTCGAGCCCTGCGAGGCCGGGAAGCCGACCCAGGTCTGGTGTCTGGAGTTGGCGGGTGAGGGATGTTACCGGCTGGCCAACAAGGGCAGCGGGAACCTGCTGGATGTCTACGGTTGGTTTCCCCTGGATGGCGCGCGGGTGATGCAGCGGGCCCGGATGGAGCCTGCCCATCAATTGTGGCGGCTGGACAGCGTCGGGGCAGACGGTTAGATTGTTCCATGCGGAGATGCGACGCAAATGCGTCGCATCTTTTGGTAGCGTCGGCTTTATGCCGACGGTCGCAGGGATAAACCCTGCGCTACCTTGGGTTGCGGGCACAGCCCGCCTTAAGGTAGACATACAACTTTCTACACGATTAAGGGGTACGGTTTTGCGAACAGTACATCATGACGTCGGCTTCTGCGTGGTGGGCGGCGGGCTGGCCGGCATGTGTGCGGCGATTGCCGCCGCCCGGCACGGGGCGACCGTCGCGCTGGTGCATGATCGACCGGTGCTCGGCGGTAACGCGTCCAGCGAGATTCGCATGCACGTCTGCGGCGCGCATGGCGAGAACATGCGGGAAACCGGCATTATCGAGGAGATTAAACTCCGCAATGCCTACCGCAACCCCCAGCACAACTACAGCATCTGGGATAGCGTTCTCTATGAAATGGTACGCTTCACGCCGAATATCACGCTATTGCTGAACTGCCCGGTAAGCGCCGCGACGATGGACGGGCCACGGATACAGTCGGTTACCGGGTGGCAATCAACCAGCGAAACCTGGCATACCGTGACGGCCGCCTGCTTTGCCGACTGTTCCGGCGACAGCATCCTCGCCCCACTCTCCGGCGCGGAGTTCCGCCTGGGGCGGGAGGCACGCGCGACATTCGATGAGGATATTGAGCCGGAGGTCGCCGACCGCCGGACGATGGGTATGAGTTGCCTGTTTCAAATGCGCGAAACCGACCGCCCGCAACCCTTCATTCCGCCGGACTGGGCCTACGTCTTCGAGAGCGACGATGACCTGCCCCACCGCGCGCACCCCGTGCGCGACACTAATTTCTGGTGGCTTGAGGTTGGCGGCGAGGACGACAGCATTCATGACACGGAAGCACTGCGCGATGAGTTGCTGAAGATCGCCTTCGGGGTGATCGATCACCTGAAAAACCGCGGCGACCATGGCGCGGAGCGCTGGCAGGTGGAATGGATCGGCTTCCTGCCGGGCAAGCGCGAAAGCCGCCGCTATGTGGGGGATCACACCTTGACCCAGTCCGACGTGCGCGCCGGCGGCCCTTTCCCCGACATCGTCGCCTACGGCGGGTGGAGCATGGACGATCATCATCCCATGGGGTTCCGGTATCCGGGCACCCCGACCCTCTTCCACCCCGCCCCCTCCCCCTACGGGATACCGTATCGCTGCCTGTATTCGCGCAACGTCAGCAACCTGTTCTTCGCCGGTCGCAACATCAGTGCGACCCATGCGGCGATGAGTTCGACGCGCGTCATGTCCACCTGCGCGACGCTGGGCCAGGCAGTGGGCACCGCCGCCGCCCTCGCGATCCGCGACGGGTTGTCGCCGCGCGGCGTCCATGAACAGCGGCTGGCGGAACTGCAGCAGACGTTGATGGATGACGACTGCTACCTGCCCGGCCGGGTGCGCGCGATCAGCGCGTTGACCCGCACCGCGCAACTCACCGCCAGCGCCGGCAATCCCGAACCGCTGCGCAACGGCGTCGACCGCCCGGTGGGAGGCAGCGATAACGGCTGGACCTGTTCCCCGGAAGGATGGGTGGCGTTCACCTTCGAAACACCGCGGCACATCAGCGGGGTGCGGCTGGTATTCGACAGTCACCTGACCGCGCACGGGTTGAATTTGCCCTACTGCTATCCGCTCGATCTGGCCCACGCAACCGTTCCCGCCACGCTGGTAAAGGCTTTCCGCATTGAAGCGCAAGAGGAGACGGGCGCCTGGCGCGTGCTGCGCCGGGAAACGGCGAATCATCACCGGCTGGTCCGTGTTCCTCTCGATGTCACGACGCCATCACTGCGTATTATTTTCGAGCAGACTTGGGGTGCACCCGCCCTGCACGTACAGGCCTGCGAATTATGCTGATCATTCAATCACCTGCGGACAGTGACGATCTGTTTCCCTATTTCATGGACGGTAACACGATGCCACGCAGGATGATTTCAGGATGACAATGGACATCCGGTTGAGGTGAACCCATCACACTTTGTAGTTGGCGGCCGCCTGCTGGAGTCCCTGTTTAACCTTTTCCACCAGCATCTGCGGAGCGAGCGCCGTGGCCCCCCCGCCCCATGACAGGATCCAGTCCTTGACCTCGTTGACATGGTTGGTGGTGAACTCCAGCACAACACCGCCTTCCCGACACTCCCGGACACGCTGCGTCGCATGCCATTGCCGTTCGCGGATATAGGGGGCCACCTCCGGGGCAAACTGGATCCTGACCTTGTGAAACTTGTCCTTCCAGACGATTCCAAACTGGTCTCCGAACATTCGTTCGGCGGTCATGTCGGCAGGCATCGTGAAGGGTTCGTCAAGAATACTGGCCTTGGCGATCCGGGATACCCCGAACGTCCGGATAGACTGGCGGTGATGACAGAAACTGCTCAGGTACCACTCGCCCCGGTAGCTTACCAGATAGTAGGGGTCCACCTTCCGCTCCGCCACCTCCTCACCTTTCCTGCGCGGCGACGCGTGCGTGAGACGAATCCGCCGGTTGTCACGAATCGCCTTGGCCAGCGTGTCCCAGATGGCCGGATTCAACCGTGTGGCGGGCTCGGGAAACATCAGGATCCGTTCGTTCAGCCAGGCTGGATCCACGTTCGTTTTGTCGGGGAGCGAGTCCCTGATCCTCTGAAACACCGACGAAATCTTCTCGAAGAGGGGCGTGTTGCGGTACTGACTCAGAACGCGCTCGGCGACACAGACGGAAAACAGGTCGCTTTCGCTCACATGAATTGCCGGCAGGGTAAAGTCCGGTTCCGTATAGTAGAAGCCACGCTTCAGCACATCATAGCCGATCGGAGCCTCCAGTTCATCCCGCAGGTAATCGATGTCCCGCTGGATCGTCTTGCCGCTCACCTCCCATTCTTTGCCCAGGCTGACGCAATTCGGGTAACTGCCCTCCTTGATCTTGCGGTTGATGAACAACAGACGGCGGTACTGGGGTTTGAACTTTGGCATCAGACACCTCCCATGCGTTCAGGGTCACGAATGTGTGCGCGTTTGGCAAGAGCGGAATGCAGCAAAAGAGTATCGTACCCAAAGAACGCGAAGAGGGATACGGGTGGAAAAAAGCGGCAAACGCACAAATACGGTCCGACGGACGGGCCACGGCTGGCCGCCGAACGCTGCCCATTCCGCATGGTGCGGGAATTGGACGTGGTGGAGCGGGTTATGTGGCTGAAAGGTTTAAGCATGGAGGAATTGAAAGGCTTGGTGGCATACCATGGGGACTGCCGAAAGTCGGCAGACTCAAACGGCACACAACCGCCGGCCAATGCTTGATGGCGCGTCGGTGGTCATTCTCGGTTGGCGGGCCGCCTCATCTCTACCGGCGAGAATCCCCGGCATGCAGGGTTGATCATGAACCTCAGTGAAGGTCGAGACAAAGGACGGCTTTGGGGAGCCGCAGGTACAGACGGCCCTCGGCAAAGGACGGCGAGGAGCATGTCGCGGCTTTCACCCGCGTCAGCTTACCCAGCAGTTCATAGCGCTCAGGCGAGGCCCGGATCATGTGCAGCGTGCCGTTGACCAACACCAGGAGCTTGCCGTCCACAATGATCGGCGAGGAAATCTCGCTGCTCAGCTTCTGCTCCCACTTCAAGACGCCGTCGGCCAACGCCCAGCAGGCAACACGATTCGCCCCCACCACGTAGACGTGCCCGTTGTAAATCACGGGCGTCGTGCCGCGATCGGCCACTTCCCGACTCCACAGCTTCTCCGCCTTTTCCGGCGTCATCCGGTAGGCCACCAAGCCCGGGTCCGTCCGTTCGCCCAACACCACCGCGACGTCGCCGGCGAGCGCGGCCGTGCCACTGCCGCCGCCGGGCGCGGTCCATAAGATCCGCCCGCTGCGCGGTTCCACGCAAACCAACCCTTTGAGCGTGTTGCAGATGCCGTAACTCTTCCCGTCCTTCTGCCACATGACCGCCGAGCCGTGATTCCCCTCCAACTGCTTATGCTGCCAGAGCAGTCTGCCGTCCACGGCGTCGAACCCGTACAACGCCCCGCCCAGCAGGATCGCCACCCCGTCGATCACAGCCGGTGAAGACGAGCATTCCCCGTAGCACAGGCCCTGTTGCCAGATTCCCTCGCCGGTCGCAGCGTCAAGGCAGTACAGGGTCTTGTCGCCCGCCACATAGCAGCGCCCGCCAACCACACAGGCCGTGCTGGAGGAACCCCACCCGGTGGCGCGGCCGGGATACTCCTTCCGCCAGAGCGTCTTGCCGCTGCCGTCCAGGCACACGACCGAATCCTTCGCCACCGGCCGGTTGGTCGGTATCGCCTTGATCACCGCGGCGGTCACCTCGCTGCCGAACGGAGCGGCAGCGAGCCACGCCTCCAAAGCCGCCTGATCGGAAAACTCCCGCCCCTTGATTGCGACCAGTTTTTCAAGGTCGGCCAGCGCGATCGCCCCCCGCCCCCGTTTCAGCCGACCGGAGACGATCGGCGCAAGCCGGGGCACCTCGTTCGACGGCACATGGGCGGACACCCAGTTCGCCACCCAGACGTTGAGTTCCTGCGGAGCGATCTTGGCGCGGTCATCCGACACCCGGGCCGTCTCCATGGCTTTCGAGAGTTCCTCCGGCAGCCGATCCGCAAACCAGCCGAGTTGGCGCAAGCCTCCCTCATCCAGGGTACGTGTGACGATTGCATCGTAGGTCTTCCAGTTCGCATAGACGTAAGCGCGGCCACCCGCGATCGTGACGCTGGAGAATCCGCCGCTTTCACCGGCAGGGATCGGATCGCTTTCCCACAGGGTCAGCGGGCCATTGGTGCCCCAGGCTTCAGCCAGCGCGGGTGCGTTGGCGGCGATGCCGTTGTGGTCGTTTCCGCGCCACTGTGTCCAGTCCGCCGCAAGCGCGAGTCCCGGCACCATAAGCAGAGCTATGCTGATCATCCTGTGCTTCATTATCATCATCCTCCGGTTACCCCCCCCCAAGGCCCGTCGCCTTGATCGCAGAAAAGCTCCTGCCGAATACCACACAGCGCCGCGCGCGACAAGCATGACCTTAAAGGTGGATGGGGGCATCCCGCCCCGTCAGGGCAAACAGTCTGCTTCCCGGCGTTTGCAGGTACTCTTGCGGAACCCAAATAAAGAGAGCGGCACTCGCGAACTTTCTTTCGCCCAGTGCCGCTCCGTTCCTCCGGGGAGATCTCGTATTCGGACTCTCTTGGGGTCAGCAGATTTTGACCATTCTTTACTGGCCGGAAGCCGGCCTTGGCTTTGCCATCCCCAAGTCTCTCCCCACGCCTGCATTATACCGCTGATGGACTCCGTCGTCCATAGGGCATGTTCAAGTTTTCTTCACCGTACTGACTGCCGTCACGTCAACCACTCCGCCGGTAAGGGACGTCTCGGCACCGACAAGACACGGTGATTCGCACGACCAGTCCCCACCCAAATCCATCTCTATCCTGCCTTGCCCGTCCGGGGTGATTGCAACCCCGTCGTTCCGCACCACCTCGGCATGGACGCCGACCGGAACCTGCGCGGCAAGGCGGCATGACTCCACCCCGTCCAGGCGCCAGAAATAAGTGCGCGGGCCTTCCGCCGTCCGGTACGTCCGCAATCCGATCCGGCCATCGAGCACGAACTCCATGCAAACGGGAGCACGCGGCGTACCATACAGCCGCACCACGACATCCGTTCCGGGTGCCGGGACCGGATGCAGGCTCAACAGGCCATGGAGGTTGCCCGTCCAGCCGTCACCCATGGTCTTGAACCGCGCCTTGACCTCGCCGGACACTTCCACAGCCACCCGGTCTATCCCGGCCAGCGGCAGGCGCCACAGTGCCAGGGGCAGCGTGTTCAGCAGCCGCGGCGTCTTGACGCGGACCCGAAGGGTCAGGCCGTCCGGCGCGGCGGCCACGGCGATTTCGGCATGCACGCCCCGCAGGTCCGCCTCACGCGGGCACGACGCCTCGGGGTTGACCGTGCAGGCGATGCGCTCCGGCGGGATGAGTCCGTAGCCATGCCGATAGTCCCGCACGTCCGTACGTTCGGCCCACTCGGGATTCTGCCAGGGCACCGTGTAGTCCCAGAGGAGTTGCGGAAGAAGGGCACCGTCCCGGTGCAAACTGTGAAAACGGTCGTTGCTGACTTCGATGCGGTCGGGCAGACAGGCAGGCTTGTTGCCGTGCCTCAACCCCGCGTAGCCGTCCGCCCAGTAATGCGTCTGCTCGGGCTGGGCCGGATAGTGGCGTCGGTAGAAATCGGCGATGTCGGCGGCGGAAGCAAACACCACGTGTCCCTCCGCCGCCCGCCGCACCAGGTAAGCCGCTGCCTGGTTGTTGGCGTCACGCCAATGCTCCGAGCGCCGGAAGTTCTCGAGCGCCGTCGTCACAAACAGCAGGTCGGGCGTGTGGCGTGCATCATTGACCCAGCCGTCGGCAACGAGGAAAAAGCGATGTGTATTGACCGCAATCGCATTGTTCTCGTTGTAACGTTGGGACGGCATGCAGTTCGTCGGGCAGCCGTCGAAGGCAATGAAATCGTAGCAGCGCACGTCGGACGACGTCCCCATGCCAAAGGCCAGCAGGGGCGCCTGTCCATCGGCAACCTTGCGGAAATCGTCGCGCGCCGGGTAATAGGGCGCGTTGGGGGCCCCCATGTGGTTGATCAACCAAGCCTTCTCGCCGGCACCGTCCTGGATGTTCTGCCAGAGGCAGAGCGACGTCAGCGCCTTCACGCCCAGTTCGCCCAGCAGCGGCCCGGTGGCGTGGCCGGGGGTGTACGACCCGAACAACTCCATGGGGCCCAGCCCCAACAGATCCCACACGTCCCTGACCTGCCGGAACCCTTGCGCCTGGACGGACGGTGGCAGGAGGAACAGGTTCATGTTGTTGATGCCCGGCAGAATGAAGCCGGCGTTGACGAACGGCACGGCCCGGTCGCCGTACCGGAACCGGCATCGCGCAAAGAAGCTTATGTCCTCGACCACCTGTGCCAGCGGCCGATCGAACGGCGACCACCAGTCCCCGATCCAGGTGTCGCCCGGCAAATCGTAACGGTGGATCTCCTCATCCAACCGCGGCGTGTTGCTCCCGACCCAGAGGGTGACAACCAACCGGCCGGGCACGGCCACGCCAAACACGCGTGTGAGCAGATCGGACCCGACGCTCCAGGTCACCCGCCAGTTGCCGGGAGTCTCGGGACGCACTTCATGGACCGCACCCCACCCGCCTCCGGGCTGCGGCCGCCAGTCGAGTTCCAGCATTTCCTTCCGCCCCGGCGCCGCGGCGAGGTAGTCCGCCTGCAGAACGGCTGTACCCACCGGAGGCTGGACCGCGGCCGTGCGAAAGGTGATCGCCACACGCTCGCCCGGACGAACCAACCCGGGTTCAACCGCAAGATTCAGTGAGGGAAGCTCGAGAGGATTTCCCGCGGCTGTGCCCAGTTCCTGCCGGAACCGGCGCAGGGACTCCTCATTCTGGTTCAACCGCCAGACGCACCAGGCCGCACTCCCTGCCGGCTCAGGCGGCAGGCCTCCAGTTGCTTCCATCGCTTGTAAACTCATGGAAATACACCTCTCAAAACAATGCAAGTCACGCGGTAAGATTATCCGGGGTAATGCCACGACGGTCAAGACGGATGCAGGCGCCCTGATCCTCGCCTAATGACGTTCCGACATCCTTGGGGTAATGATGGGACGACCTGTTGGCGCGGCGGCGACGAAGCGCCGCCCTCCAGGGAAGAGATCGAGACTCACTGGATGAGTTGCCGTGGAGGGCTCCGCTTTGTCGGAGCCGTGTTTATGGACCGATCATGTCACGGTCAATGGAATGCCCGAGAATTTGGAAGACGCCCTCGCTGGAGGAAGATCGACAGGGCTTGCGGTAGCAGAGTCAATCCCGATCAGCCGGACAAACCGCTTCTATGGCGCACGTAGCATGTCCAGGAATTCGCGGGGGCTCACGATCTGAACCGCGCCCGCGGCTTGGCCTGGAAAGTGTTTCTTGTTCCCCGTCACCAGCACAGCATGCGCCTCCGCCGCCACTTCCAGAAAGGGAAGATCATCCGGGTCGGGCAGGTCTGCATCGAGGGGCATCGCGGTGACGTTCTCGGCACAGTCGTTCAGAAAATGCAGGAAATCCCGAACGGCCTCAGCATCCAGATGCAACCGTGGTTCCGCGCAAACGCGCCGGTATAGATGCGCAAGACGAACCGGCCGAGTGTGGACGCACGACGCGACGCCGGTATGTCGCCGTCGCCAGCGCACAACATGCGCGCCCTCCCATTCTCCCGTCCGCGGTAGGGTTTGTCCCCATATCATGCGACTGCCAGTAATGTATTCTGTGCGCAAGAGAGTTCACGAGCCTGTCAACCTGCCCCTGTATGAGGCCAGTGAGACGGGCTCAATTCAAAGTTCGTCTGGGGTACCCCGCCGGAAGAAGCATGCGGCGATAGCAAGTTGATAAAGGAAGCCTTATGAATATGAACCGTTTCTTGATGGCCAGCCTGGTGTCGGGAGTCATGGTGTGTGCACCCTGCGTTGGACTGGCGGAGGAAGAGCAAGCCGCCAAGACGACCGAATCGCACGGGGTGGTGCACCGGATTGTCATGTATATCCCCAACCGTGTACTCGACGTCTTTGATATTGTCCGGTGCCGACTGCGCTTGGGACCGGGCGTCGCCGTGGACGTGCGGGCGACCAAAGTGGCTTCGGCGTTCGTGGGGTCGTATGCCTCTGTGTACGCGGGTCTGCCCGGGCCGCGCAACCGGCCTTTCCCCAAGTTACCCATCGGGCTTGAGAGCCGGAACGGGGTTCAAGCCAGTCTCGCCGATGCCACGGTATCTGGCGGAATTGATCCTGATTACGGCCCGATGGAAATCGGTGTTGGCGTTCACGCGCTCATCATCGGGCTTGATGTCGGTGTCGAGCCATTGGAGATCCTTGACCTGCTCGCCGGCTTCTTTTTTATCAATCTGACCAACGACGACCTGTGAGCCTGCACGAGGTTATTCCCCGTATGCGCTACGGCATACGTTCGCCTCCATGGAATCGGACTCGAGACAGATCGAGACGATGGCTCTGGCAAGGCTCATGGGTCATTCCACGACCCGGACCTTGAGCCGCTACGTGTCAAATACGCTGGATTCACATCTGAAAGCGGTGAACGTGGTCGGGATCGGCTGAAGCAACTGGCGGGGTGACTACCAGCGCAGGCTCTGCCGTCCAGTCTGTTCCATGGAACACGTGGGGATGCTCAAACGGTGCGCGTAGTGCAGCCAGAACGGTGGCCGTCCTATCATTGAACTGGCGAGCAACCTGCCCCTTCAAATGAATCGAATATCCACCCGTACCGTTTTGATGGCTGCCGAAGCCACCCGTAGACGATGGCTGATTCAACCGTGCGAACCGACCGGGAAGAGGAGCGTGACGGAATCCAGTCGAAGGACCACCGCTCCCGCCATGGCCACAGGACACGACGTGCGATAACACGCTTGGTGCTCGGCTTCGGGTACCACTCACACCTTGTCTCGTACGCCGTCTGCACTGGGATGAAAGCGGTCAGCACAATCCCCAGCGCAAGCATGGTGAGCGTGATGAGGAACCGTGCTCTCTTTCGCATGATCATAACCTGACCAACGTCGAAAGTCAGGTTCCGAGCGGAACGCGAGGTAACCTGTACTTTCTGGTTGGAAACCTCATTTCTTCTTCAGGAACCAATCTGCTTCTGTCTTCGTGAGTGGATAACTTCCGTTGAAATCCTTGAGTGGCTGCAAGGTCGCGGGTGCGCGGACGTCAAACAGAGCGACGCCCAGTGTGGATGCGTCTTCGCTGATCCAGAGAAAGCCGCCAGAGCAGTAGTCAATGTCTACGTCGAAGTCCTTCCCGAACTTGAAGGTTGTTCCAGGATTGTTGCGGTATGACATGTTTTTCCCTTCACCGAAAACCCTGATGGCAACACGGGGGTGATATTCCCGACTGAACCCGTCTGGATCAAAATAGCTTCGCAGAGTCGTGTCGATCGTGAGTGTCACCCGCGCATCCCGGCTCGGCCCTTCGATCTTCATCGTGCGTTGCATCATCGAAGTGCAGGATGTGCAGACGATTAGCGCTAGCGCCGCAACCATTGTCATCGGCTTCTTCATAGCCACGATGTCAACCAGCCTCTGGTTGACTGCTCACCTTCCTGAACTCTTCTGGATCCACCTCATCGACATTGAATCCTGCGAGGTCGGTTTTCGCCACGATCTCAAACGGGACAGCAATGTTGCGGTTGTGAGTCTTGATCAGCGCGTCAACGACTCGCGCTGGGTTCCCCCCGGCCAAGTAGTGCTTTTCGAGTTGCTCCATAGAAACATACAAATCGCCGTTCTGTGCCCTAATGTAGCAGTCGAGAATCAGGCCCGGAGGCACCCGACGCAGTTTCATGGCCATGAGAACAGAAATTGGAACCCTGTGGCCAGACATGGCAGCCCGCGTCCAAAGGCGGAAGTAGAATACAAAGATATATATGCTCATCAGCGCCATGACGCCAACGATGATGACCAAGATGGTGAGGACGCTTTGCATGCTTTGTTCCTCTTTCTGTCAGCGAACGAGACTGTCGAAAAACTCAGTTTTCTGTTCCGAGCCTATTATTCGGAGGGATCAAAACACAAGGACCATCTTCGGATCGCCCGTTTTATGGGTATTGCCAAGCGCCATGAGGCAGGGAGCAATGAAGGCGCAATCAAGACCGCCACGGTCTGCGCCAGTCTAGCCGCCTGAGACAATGCGAATATTACTCATCTCGATCTTCTTGCCGGTCGAAAGTATTCACGAAGCTCTCAATGCACCATCTGCCACTGCTTGATCGCATCAATGGGGCACACCAGCATGAGCACATTGAGGGTCAGGTTGTCACGCACCGTGATCAACAGCAGCAGTTCAATCGCAATAAACACCACGAACACGGTGCGGAAGCTGAGATACTTGGCCAAGATGAAACCGGCAATGCAGCACAAGATGTCGGCTAACGAGTTGATGACAGAGTCTCCCTCGTAGCCCAGTCCAATGGTGGCCTCCCGATAGCGCTGGATTATGAAGGGCGCATTCTCCGCCACCTCCCAAATCGCCTCGGCGACCACCGCACAGGTCAGCCGCCAAGAGAATGCCATACGGCGGAACAACCAGAGCAGTACCCCGAAAAGTATGATGCCATGCAGAATGTGAGTAAAACTATAGGGGTCAAACACATGCTGAGAATTGTGCGCACTCCAGATATCCCCCGCCCACAGATTACCCTGCCCACATTCGCACCACCATACGCGGCCCTGCTGACGGAGTTGAAACACCGTCGCCACCAGCGTCAAGGCTACTATCCACCCAGCACGGGTTCCCTTCATCAGTTTCATCATCGGGACCCACTAGAGCAACCGTTAAGAAAGAGAGCGAATCCCACCGCTACACAAACACAAATTGCGATGATTATCTTTGCCTTCATCATCATTCTCTTTTCACACAACTGTCCGGCGGCGCGGAGCGACAGACGGACCACGCCGTGGTTCGCCGATCTGCCCTCAGTCAAAGCACCATGTCGTCCATTTACTGACAACAAATCCATTCTTCAGGCCAACGATGGGGGCACGCCATGCGAAGTCTGCCCACTTGCAGGCACCATCACACGAGTACCACCAGATTACCGATGCATCACCGGGGAAAGGCCATCCAGATGGTTCCTGTCGGGAAATTGGCTCACCCAGAAGTGCCAAGACACTCGATTCTGTCATCCCGATCCTGACTTCTGCGAATCCTTGATCTGAATAGCCCGGAGCGAACCGTGTATCGATGTCTGGTGCGAGCAGGAATTTCCCCTCCGGAGGTTCAAGTCCAATGCCGAAGTGCAGTGCAGCGCCAGCGAGAAGAGCGGAAAACATCAGCCCAGCCGTGAGCTTGCTTGGCATTGCGAGCCTTCTGGCAACGATGAAAGCAGCGCCAAGCGCCGGAAGTGCGACCAGACCCGCGCCAAGGATGTAGCTGCCGTACCTGTCGCCCCACAAATCGAGCAGCATTCCTACGATTCCGCCTGGAACTTCAAGCAGCATGAGCAAGACGAGGAAGATCAGGAGGAATGTCAGATTCTTCTTCATTTCCCTTGCGCCAACACGTCAGCCCTCATGCGATGAGGAAGCCGCGCCCGGCGCGGGTTCCGAAGTCGCA
>CAYOIT010000093.1:0-17329 GCA_964404035.1 uncultured Verrucomicrobiota bacterium
AGAATGGCACCGCGGCATGGTATTGTAAAGCCATTTCAGAGACAGCACACTAGAGTGTGGCTATGTCGAAGAAGACCAGAGTGAGAGAGGATGCGGCGGGGTATGCTGCGGTGCCCGCCGGACGACCGTCGTCGTTGGTGGATACCCGGACGATCTACTGCGGGGATAATCTGGAGCAATTGCGGAAACTTCCCGACGCCTGCGTTGACCTGATCTATATCGACCCGCCTTTCAACTCGAACCGGAATTACGAGGTCTTTTGGGGCGAAACGAAGGAGAAACGCTCCTTCGATGATCGCCACGCCTCCACTCAAGCCTATATCGACTACATGCGGCCCCGCTGCGTGGAAATCCACCGCGTGCTCAAGAAGACCGGCAGTTTTTACTACCACTGCGATTGGCACGCCTCCCATTACGTCAAGGTGATGCTCGATCAAATCTTCGGGGAAATAAATTTCATCAACGAAATCATCTGGAAGAGACAGACTGCTCACAATGACGCAAAGCAGGGGAGCAAACATTTTGGGCGCTTGCACGATGTGCTATTGTTCTACGTTGGAGGCGGCGACGATTATACGTGGAACCAACAATACGTGCAGCTTGATCCTTCCTACGTAGAATCGCACTACGGGCAGACGGATGAGACCGGGCGCCATTTTCAGTGGGGTGATTTGCGGGCACCCGGTGGAGCTGCACCAGCGAAGGGAAATCCGCACTATACCGTGCTTGGAGTAGACGGGTACTGGCGTTACAGCCAAGAGAAGATGGAACAGTTGATCCAGGAAGGGCGCGTTGCTATCCCGGCAGGGGGGAAGACACCCCGTTTCAAGCGCTATCTTGACGAGTCCAAAGGGCTTCCGGTGGGGACGGTGTGGGACGACATCAATCCCATCAACTCTCAGGCCAAGGAGTCACTTGGGTACCCGACACAGAAGCCCGTAACGCTTCTTGAGCGACTGATCAAGGCAAGCAGCAACGAAAACGACATCGTACTGGATGCGTTTTGCGGTTGCGGGACGGCTTTGGTGGCGGCTCAACAGCTCAAACGTCAATGGATCGGAATCGACATCTCGCCAACGGCCTGCCGCGTGATGGCGAAACGGTTGCGGGATGTGTGTGGCATCAAAGAAGACGAGGACCTGTGGAAGCTTGGACGCGGGTTCATTGTGCGCGATCTGCCATGGTCCCCAGAGAAACTCTGGGAGTTGCCACCCTTTGAGTTTGAAAACTGGGCCGTCATTGCTTTGGGCGGCATTCCGAATAAGACGCAGGTGGGCGACCGGGGGATTGACGGCCGCATCTACCCGGTTTCCGCCGCTCCTGAACGGCGAGGGAAAGCGAAAGGCGAATTTGACTTTACCGACGTGTGGTATCCCATTCAGGTCAAGCAGAAGGATAAGACCGGTTCGCCCGATATCCGCGATTTCGAAGGGGTAATGACGACCCAGGAGCGGACCAAAGGCTTCTTTGTGTCGTTCGACTACTCCGCCGATGCGCTGACCGAAATCGACCAGTTCTTTCGTGCCACCGGCAAGGTGATCTTACCGCTCACAGTCCAGGAAATCCTGGGCGAGCAGCTGGCGCGCAAGTTGGCCTGATCAGGTGCTGGCGATGGCTTCACATCAGATCGGCTGGGTTCGATTTCTTGGCTGATCGATTACGAGCGACTGTGGCCCCACCCACCCGTCAGCGCGAGGCCAGTTCGGCCGAAAGGTCAAGATACCGCTTGATGGCGTCCGGCGGGACGTTCCAGGGAATGTGGTTGCCGATGCACATCATGTAGCCCCGTGACATCCGGCCGGTTTCCACCATGCTCTCAACCATGGCCCGGATCTCCGCCGGCTGGTTGCGCATGAGGACGCGGTTGTCGCCTTCGCCGGCGAGGAAGCAGTCCTTGTAACGGCGCGCCAGGCGCTTGTAGTCGGTAAACGGCTCGCTGATGATCCCCCTTGCGCCGCAGGCCATGACGTCATCAGCATAGGCGTTGACGCAGCCATCCACCATGAAGATCACTTCCTTGCCGGCGGCCTTCTGGAGACCCCAGTACTCCTCGTAACGCGGAAAGATATACTGGCGCATCCAGGCGGGGCTGCAGACCGGCCCGTTCGCCAGCACGATATCGTCGTGGCAGATGACGAAGTTGACCGGCAGGCGCGCGAAGGCCCGGAAGACGCGGCGATTGATTTCTGCGAACTCGTCCATGATCCGCTCGAACTCCGGTTCGAGGCAAAGGGATAGGAAGTTCTCATAGCCGAACGTGAGCATCGGCCACATGAACATCGTATTGTAGAAGAAGACGGAGGCCGACGATCCCTCGGGGGCCTTGTCGCCCCATTCGGCGGGGTAGCGCTTCCGGTACCGCTGGTAGATGACCTCTTCGCTGCTGAAGTCCCCTTCCTCGACGGTCCGCCACCCCGTAAAATCGGCCTGTTTGAGCGGGCTGAACTTCAGCATGTCGGTGAGGTCGGCAAACCGGTGCGAAGCGACCTCCTGCTGCCAATGGTCGCGATAGGAATCGCCCCACCGGCCTTTGCCCTGATCGGTCTGCGCGTCCAACCGGGGAATCGGCGTGTCCGTCGCCGGCACGCCCAGCCGCAACTGGGGATACAGTTCCTGCATCTTGAGACGGCACAGGCGGGGATGGTCGTAGTAATCGACACCCGTCAACCACGTTTCGGCGTCCGGACAGGACCAATGTTCCCAATGCACGATGCGTTGGGGGCCCTGTCCCATGTAGGTCTGATAGAAGTCATCCATAGTCGTGTTCTCCTCGGCAGTCTCCCTCAAGGCGTGACTAGGATAGCAGGCTGCCGCGCGCCGTCATCCGAATAATTCCTTTCCATTTGACAGAGCGCTGCGGCATGCTGTCTCAATCTGGTAATACACGATCATTTCTGGATCAGATGCAAAGCGTGACTCCAAAGCAGGGAAGGCCGCTTTCGTGGCGTGCCCGGAGCCTTTCGGCAGGCCATGGACGGTGGGCCTAACTGCCTCATTCCCTTCACACTGGGACTGAGTCACCGTATAACCGAATGGATTCCGGCAGAAGAACTCGTGCCGCCGGAAGGACAGGGAGTGCTGGCGCTCACCTTCCGGGCCGTCGATGCGTGCTGGCTGAGACTGCGGCCTTCACCCCCCGGCGCGGGCCTGTGCCGCCACCTCCGACGGGGTCAGGCCGAACCGGCGGCGGAAAAGACGGGCAAAATAGTTGGCATCGCTCACGCCGACATGGTGAGCCACCTCTTTGACCGCCAGTGTTCCTTCCTGAAGATGGCGGTAGGCTTGTGAAAGGCGCAGGTCGATCAGATAGGCGGTCGGGGTCCGGCCCACCAGCCGCCGGAAGGCCCGGCAGAGGCCGGCTGCCGACAGCCCCGTCAGTTCCGTGTAGACCTCATAGCCATGCGGTTCACGATAGTGCCGGTCAATATAATCCCGCACCTGGAGGGCGGCGAGCGCCGCGGCGGAACGGTAAGATGGATGGACGGCGCCCGGGGCGGAGGTCGGCTGCAGGAGTGCGGTCAGGACGGGCCACAGCAGGTGCTCGCCAATGGGGTCGCCCCGCCGGAGGCCGCTCAACGCCTGCTCCAGCACGCGCAGGACCTCGCTGCCGCGAGGCCACTGCACCACCAGGGGCAGGCGCGGGGCGATGTCGGGCGGTGCCGGACTGACCAGCGCCGTGTCGTAGGGTTCCCCGACGAACGCCTGCAAGGGCCGGGCCGGGCGCGCGGGGTGGGGGGTCCATTCGAAATGGATGCAATGGCGGACGACATGCCCCCGCCGACCGGAACGGCTTTCGTGCCAGACCCCGGGCGGAATCAGGGCGACCGCGCCTGGCCGGAGGGTATGGCGGCGGTCCTCGATGAGCAGGTCGTAGACGCCGTGGCTGAGATAGACCAATTCCGTCTCGTAGAGGCGCCGGGACGGCTCGACGATGTGCGGCCCCCATTCTCCCTCCCAGAAGAAGCAGGCATGTGGTGCGAACAGGAACATGGGGGTGCTGTATAGTCAAAATCGTGCTATCCGGCAAAACAATCCTGTTGCGCGGAGGGAGGGGGCGGAGGTAGAAGTGCGGGCTTGGGAGAGGGAGGCTCGCCGCGTTGGGCGCGACCGCCCACGGGTTTTGGCAACGTCTGTTTTTGGAGGAATACGTTATGAAGAAGGTGATCTTGGGTCGGACAGGGCTGGAGGTAAGCCGGCTTGCCTTTGGCGGGTTGTTTGTGGCGTCGTTCGTGTCGCAGCTGGAGGAGGCCAAGCGGGCTGTCCGGCGTGCGGTGGAACGCGGGATCAACTATATTGATACCGCCCCGACCTATGGCAACAGCGAAGAAGTGCTGGGACAATGCCTCGAGGGCATCACCGCGCCGCTCATCCTCTCCACGAAACTGGGCGGCCGCCCGACTCCGTTTCTGCCCCAGGACAAGACCTGCCTCATGGCCTCGGTGAAGGAGAGCCTGCGGCTGCTCAAGCGGGACCACGTGGATATGCTGATGGTGCACGAACCCGACCGGCCCGGGCAGTATGACTGGTGGACCGACTGGCAGGACCTGCAGGGACCGGTGCTGGAGGTGTTGGCGGACCTGAAGAAACAGGGCGTGATCCGTTTTTCAGGGATTGGCGGGACGACGGCCTACGAGCTGGCCCACCTCATCCGCACGGACAAGTTCGACGTGGTCCTGACGGCCTTCAATTACAGCCTGTTGTGGCGCGAGGCGGCGATTGAGGTGCTCCCCGCCGCCCGGGCCAGGAACATGGGCGTGATTATCGGTTCCCCCCTCCAGCAGGGCGCGCTGGCCCGTAAGTACGAGGAGGCCATCAATGACCCGCGGGTCTACTGGCTGTCCAAGCCCCGGCGCGAGCAATTCCAGGCGCTCTACCGGCTGGTGGATGAATGCGGCCTCTCCATGCCCGAACTCGGCTTGCGCTTTGCCCTGTCGAATCCCGACATTCATTGCGTGCTGATGGGCGCCCGGTCGGCGGCGGAGGTGGACCAGAACGTCACGGCGGCGGAGAAAGGGGCTTTGCCGGGCGACCTGCTCAAGCGTCTTGATCAGATCGCGGCGATGGTGCCGTTCCGTCCGTTTGGGGAACCGTTCGGTATCGGGTGGCTTCTGGGAGCACCGCTGAACTACCGGGGCATGGGCCAGTAACCGAGGAGACCAATATGAAAGCCGCTGTCATTGAAAAGTTTGGAACGATCACCCTGCGCGATCTGCCGACGCCCGTTGTGGGCGATTATGACGCGCTCTGCGAATTGCTGTATGGTGCGACCTGCGCGGGCACCGACACGCATCTGATCGAGGGGCATGCTCCGTTCTGTCATTGGGTGCAGCTCCCGTTCATTCTGGGGCATGAGAGTGTGGGACGCGTCGTGAAACTCGGACGCAAGGTGCGACACTACAAAGTGGGAGACCTCGTGACGCGGGTCGGTGCGCCGGGCGGAAACGGCGTCAATCTGGGGTGGGGCGGCTTTGCCGAGATGGGGCTGGCGAAGGACCATTGGGCGATGGCGGCGGATGGGCTTCCAGCTTCGGAATGGTCGGGCGCGCGCGTCAATCAAGTGGTGCCTGCGGGAGTCGATCCGATGGTGGCGCCGATGTTTACAACCTGGCGCGAGACGTTGTCGGCCTCCCTGCGGCTGGGGATTACGCCGGGCGCTTCCGTCCTGGTGGCGGGTTCAGGCGGTAATGGGCTGGCCTTCGCGGTGCATGCGCGAAATCTTGGCGTTTCCTGTCTGGCCATGGTCGGCGCGGCGCGGCTGGAAGCCCCGGCGAAGGCCAAGGCAGGCGTGCACTGTTATGTGGACTACAAGGCGTCCGATCCCGCGGCCCTTCTGAAGGAGGCCTTGCCGGCGGGCTTCGATTTTATCATCGACGCGGTGGGGAAGTCGGGCACGCCTGACCGGTTGCTGCCCGCCCTCAAAGCCGGCGGCAAGTATATGACGTACGGGATGGATGACGCCGGCTCGATTACCTTCAACGCGGGTCGGGCCCGCGGCGCGTTCACGGTGATGCCGTGCTCTTACGACGAAGCCGAGACCCACCAGCAGGTGTCGGAGGCCGCGTTGCAGGGCAAACTCGACGCGAGCCTATGGTATGACACCGCGAATCCCTATCCGCTGGATCGGATCAGCGAGGCTTTTGCCGCCGTGCGGAAACGCCAGGTGGTGAAGGCCCTTGTGCGCCTGAGTGGCTGAGGGGGGGGCGCGGCAGGCGGAAAGCGTTAAGCGGCAAGCGCCGGGTGGCTGGCAGCCGTGGGCGCGCCGGGGATTTGGCTTTGACAACACCACGGATCTGAACGTAAATTCAACGTCTACGTGCGGACCTCTTTCCGTGGGGTCTATTTCCAGGCAGATCCAGGGACATGCTGAAGCAAGCGAAACGATCCAGTGAGCGTGACCGCCATCCCTTATCGATGGCGGTCTTTCTGTGCTTGGCACTGGTTGTGGCCGTGGCGGGGGGCTGCCGGCATGAAGCCCCCGTTGAACCGGAGAAGCAGATTGCGGAAGGCTGGAAGTGGTACCGTAGCGGGGATTTCAGCCTCGCCATCAAGGCCTTCGAATCGGCGCTGACCGCCGCCCCAACCAACGGCATCCTTCGTCAACAAGCCCTCTATGGTTTGGCCAGCACCTGGGCTTTGCGCCGGCCCGACGAAGATCCTCAACGGGCCATGGCGTATCACCGTGAGGTGATGGCCGCCGATCCCAAGGGCGATCTGGCGGGCTGGAGTGCGCTGGCCCTGGCACGGTTGCGGACGATGCCCGTCGCGGGGGAGTCGGTTGAACTGAAGGAGCACCTCAAGGCCTACCAGGAGGTCATTGACAGTTTTCCCCATCATACCGCCGGTGAGGAAGCTTTCCTGTTCCTGCAGGCGGCGCGGCTGAGTGATCCGCAGGCGGGGCAGGAACAGGCCGTGCTCGAGGCGTTGGAGGCTTACGTCAAGGCACATCCGGAGTCGCCCTGGCGTGGCACCTGTTTCAGGCTGATCGCTCATTGCTGCGACGTGCTTGACCGGAAAGAGCGACGCTTCGAGGCCACGGTCGAGGAATGGAAGGCGAAGGAGGCCATGGCCCCCACCAACGCGCTTCCGGATCGCTCCTTCACTTACTGGCGGCTGGCGACACTGGCCGAATTCACGCTGGGCGATTTTGATCTGGCGCGGGAGTATTACGGCAAGCTGATCGCCGACTATCCGACCGAACAGCGTGTCTTTCTGGCCAAGCAGGAGTTGAAGCGAATGGAGGCGTTGGAGAAGACGTTGCGCGCGGAAACCGGCCCGGCGGGAGAGACGACACGATGAAAGCCGCCTGGATGTTTCTCAAGAAGGCCTTCCCCCTGCTGGTGATTGTGGTGGCCTTTCTGTGGTCGATGATCGCCATTGCGACGAATCGCCGGCAGCAGTCGCCGCCGGGGACGCGGATTGAACTGCGGCTGGGCCACTGGCAACTCGAGGCGGGGGTCCGTGAAGGCTTCAACCGGATGGCGGCCGAATACAGCAAGCTGCATCCCGAGGTGCATATTGTCCAGGATGCGATTCCCGAGGGGACCTATGGACAATGGTCGACCACCCAGTTGATGGGGGGCACGGCACCCGATATTATCGAGGTGGGCCTGGGGGTGCCTTACAACGTTCTCCTGGGGTTCCACAGCCGTTACTTTGTGCCCCTGACGGCGTACGTCAAGCAGCCCAATCCCTACAATAAAGGAACCGACCTGGAGGGGGTTATCTGGCGCAGCACCTACAAGGATGCGATGCGCAACAGCTATGTGGAGGAACTGCAGGAGTACATGACGATTCCTCTTTCACAGTTCGGAATCCGCATCTTTTACAACAAGACCCTGTTGAAGCAGTTGACCGGATTGGATGAAGCGCCGCGCAACCTTCGGGATTTCCTGGCCGCCTGCGAGCGGATCAAGAGTTGCCAGGACCCGCGGGGCAAGCCTTACACGCCTATTGCGGGGTCGGCCTATCACATCGGCATGTGGGACAGCTTCATGTGCGAACCGCTCACCTACGGAGCCGTGCGGCAGGTGGATTTCAACCGGGACGGGGCGGTGGGCAACGATGAGCTGTTTGTGGGTTTCAAAACGGGTCGGATCAGTTTCGATTTCCCGGCCTACGCGGCCAAATTCAACATGCTGAACGAACTGACCCGGCAGTGCCAGGCCGGCTTCACCGGGCTGGGCCGGGATGAAGCCGTGTTCCTGTTCGCCCAGCAGCGCGCCGTGTTCATCAGCACCGGAACCTGGGACGCGGGCAGTCTTCAGGAACAGGCGCGGGGCAGTTTCGAGGTGGGTGTCATGGATTTCCCCATCCCCGCGAAGGATGACCCGGTGTTCGGGCCGATCCTGGAAGGGCCGGTCTACGAACGGCCGGCGGCCGGTTTCCCTTTTGCCATCACCCGCACCTCCAAGCATCCCGAGGTCGCCCTGGATTTCCTGATGTTCCTTGGCAGTCAGCGCCGTAACGAGGAATTTAACCGGATCATCGGTTGGATTCCCGCCATCTCCGGAACCAGTCTGTCCCCCTTGCTTAAGGCTTTCGAACCGCATCTCGAGGGGGTCTATGGCGCCATGCCGATCACGCTGGGGGGCGAGACGATCATCAAGTGGCAGCAGCTCTATTCGCTGTTTCAGGTTCACCAGATCGACTATGCGCAATTGACTGCGGAGTTCCTGCCTTTCTATCTCTCCAAGGGGGTTGACGAATACGAGGAGATGCAGCGGAATCGGCGCCGCAGCGTGGCGCGCGATGAACAGTTTATCGCCGGGATGCGGGCACTGGCCACGGCCGCCGGGCCGTCGGAGTCGGCCTTCGAGTGGATGCGGTACCGGCAGCTTGCCTCGGACCGGTTGATGTGCCGCGACCTCAATGCGGTTCTGCTGGAGAAGCGGTTGAATGCGGGCGGCATCCCGCAGGCTCCGGGTCCGTATGATTTCGCCCCCGAGGTGTTGGCCAGGGTTCGGGCGCGGTTGGGTGAAAAGGGGACGCGTTAATCATGGCTGGACGAGATATCAAGTGGCGCGAGGTCAAGCATCATTGGGAGATCTATCTCTTTGTGGTGCCCACGATCATCCTGATCGGCCTCTTTGTGTACTATCCGGCGGCCAGCGGCGTGTTTCACAGTTTCTTCCGGTGGAATGGCGCGGATATCTCCGAGTACGTCGGGTTCGATAACTACAAGGAGTTGATCAAGTCCAGCCAGTTCTGGGCTTCGTTCAAGGTCGCGTTTCTGCTGGGCGGCTGGAATGTGGTGAAGATGATTCCGGCCCTGCTGGTGGCCGTTTGCATTCACCGCTGCCGGAGCGTGCGGCTGCAGTTTTTGTACCGGACCCTGTTTGTTATTCCCATGGTCATTCCCGGATTGGTGGTGGTCCTGATCTGGCGCTCGTTCTTCTTCGAAGCGACGTCCGGCTACCTGAACCGGTTCCTGTACTCGACCGGCCTGTTCAACGTGCTGTCGCATCTGGACACGTTTTTCAACTGGGGCGGGATCTTCGTGCCGGGCCAGTCGCCGGCCTGGCTGGGCGATCCTCGGCTGATCCTGGTTGCCTGCGTGGTCTGGGGATTTCCCTGGGTGGGATCGTTCGCGGTGCTGACGCACCTCGCCAAACTTCAGAGCATCGGCAGGGATGTCTACGAGGCCGCCGATATTGACGGGGTCAACTGGTGGAGCAAGTTCACCCGGATCGAATTGCCCTTGATCATGGGGTCCATCTACCTGCTCCTGGTGTTCGTCATCATCGACACCATCAAGGATGCCGGGATGGTGATGGCCCTGGCGGGGATGTACGGCGGGCCGGGCGGCAAGGCCACCGTGCCGGCGCTGTTCATGATCCGGAAAGCGTTTATTGAGCAGCAGATGGGCTATGCCTGCGCGGTCGGGATCATCCTGACGATTATCGTCATCACTCTCCAGAAACTGCTGACGTGGCTCATGGATCCGCAACGGCCTCCCTTCCGGCTGCCCCGGCGGAAGGACGCCTCGCACACGACGGTGGCGGTGTCGTCCAGCGGCGCCGAGGAACGGTATCAGAGGGCCATGGCGTGGCGGAACCGGCCGCTGTACCAGAGGCTCAGCCGGGTGGGTGCCGGCCTGTTGCGCACCACCAAGCATCTGACGATCTGGGTGGTGCTGGCGTTTGCGTTTTTGCCGCTTTACCTGATGATGGTGGTCAGCTTCAAGACCAACACGCAGTTCTATGCGGCCCCCGCGATGCTCACGCCGCCCTTCCACCCCGAGAACTGGGTCGACGCGTGGCGGCTGGTGATGCCCACGGTGGCCAATAGCGTGTTCATTTCGATCAGTGTGACGATGCTGACCCTATGTTTCGCGCTGTGCGCCGCCTACTTCTTTGCCCGCCAGAAGATGCCGCTGTCTAACTTCTTCTGGAATGCCATTCTGATTCTGATGATGATGCCGATGATCGCCAACCTGGTGCCCCTGTTTCGTCTGTTGGGCGATCTGAATCTGCTCAATACGCTGTCGGCGCTGATCCTGGTGGGGGCAGCTTCAGGCCAGGTCTTTGCCATCTTTGTCCTCCGGAACTTCGTCGCGGAGATTCCCTCGGACCTTTACGAGGCCGCCGAGATTGATGGTGCCAGTCACTTCCAGCAGCTGCGGAACGTGGTGTTGCCCCTCTCCGGCCCGATCCTGGGAACGGTCGGGGTGATGCAGTTCGTCGCCGCGTGGAACGAATTCGTACTGCCCCTGATCGTCATGCGCGACCATACCCGGCTGCCGGTCATGGTTCAGTTGCTGCGGATGGCTGGCGAGTACATCAAGTTCTGGGGTCCGCTGATGGCCGGCTATGCCCTCGCCAGCATCCCCATCATTCTGTTGTTCGTCTTCTCGATGAAACTGTTTGTCCGCGGCCTGACGGAAGGCGCGGTAAAGGGATAGAGGGGCTTCGACTCGTAAAAGGGGTGTTTATGGCCAAGGTCACACTGGAACACGTCGATAAAGTTTATCCCGGCAACGTCAAGGCCGTGGACGATTTCAACCTGGAAATCAAGGACGGCGAGTTTGTCGTTCTGGTGGGCCCCTCGGGGTGTGGCAAATCCACCACGCTGCGGATGGTGGCGGGGCTGGAGGAAATCTCCGCCGGCACCATCAAGATCGGTGACCGCGTGGTGAACGACGTGCCGCCCAAGGATCGCGATATTGCGATGGTCTTTCAGAACTACGCGTTGTATCCGCACATGACGGTCTGGGAGAATATGGCGTTCGGGTTGAAACTGCGGAAGTTCCCGAAGCCGGAAATCGCGGCCCGCGTCCAGGAGGCGGCCCGCATTCTCGGCATCACCGAGTTGCTGGAGCGCCGGCCGAAGGCGCTATCGGGGGGGCAGCGCCAGCGCGTGGCGGTGGGGCGCGCCATCGTGCGCAAACCGGCCGTGTTTCTCTTCGATGAGCCGCTCTCAAACCTGGACGCCAAGATGCGCGTGCAGATGCGGGTGGAAATCAGCCGGCTGCACCAGCAGCTCGGAACGACGATGATCTACGTGACGCATGACCAGATCGAGGCCATGACCATGGGGCAGCGGATCGTGGTGATGAAGGGCGGGCTGATTCAGCAGGTGGCCGATCCGCTCAGTCTGTATGACAACCCGGCCAACCGTTTCGTGTCCGGGTTCATCGGGATGCCGCCGATGAACGCTTTCGAGGGAACCATCCGCGCCGGGTCCGGGGGGCTGGTGTTCGAGGGGCCGGGCGGCATGCGTCTGCCGGTTCCCGCCAACGACAGGACGGCACTGGCCGCGTATCGCGACAAGCCCGTCACGCTGGGACTGCGATCCGAAGATATCGGGTCCGCCGCGGCTGAGCAGTTCCCCTCCGCACCCCGGATTCGGGCGGTCGTGGAAGTGATCGAACCGATGGGCTCAGAGTCCTACATCTATTTCCGGCTGGCTGAAACCACGTTTATCAGCCGCGTTGACGCGCACCGGAAGTTCAAGGTGGGCGAAACGGCTGAGCCGGCCGTGTTCATTGACAAGGTTCATTTCTTCGACCCGCAGACGGAAAGCCGCATCGCCTGAGTGACCGTCGTGGAACCACGATTCATTCCCTAAGGAAGGCCTGTTGTCGCCGTGAATGGAGGCTATCGGATGACGCCACCCGCAACCTGGAACCCACTGACAGACTGGAAACCCGTGCGTATTGACTGGGTGAAGGTCCAGATCAGCCCTGAAGATCTTCACCGCTTCACACAGCGCAGCAACTTCAAGGGACTCTGTCAGTCCCTGGGATTTCTGCTTCTGCTCGCGGCAACGGGAGGCCTGAGTTATTTTGCGTTCAGTGAGGGGCGCTGGGCCCTTTTGGCGATGGCCCTCTATGCTCACGGCACCTTCTACTCGCGGTTCGGGGATGCCCTGCACGAGTTGAGCCATAATACCGTCTTTTCCAGTCGCTGGCTGAACCATGGCATGACCGCGCTCTACGGGTGGCTGTATTGGCCCTGGAACCCTCACCTCTATCGCCTGAGCCACCAGGGCTACCACCATCGCTACACCTTGCATCAGGGCAGTGACGGCGAGGATGTGCCCAACTACGTGCGGATCGATGCGCGCCTGGTTAGTGATCTCTTCTTCCGTGTCATCCAATTCAAGGGGTTCGTGCAGAATCTGGCCCGCCTGCTCACCCTCAAACCCACCAGTAAGGGCTGGCGGGGGCGTGGCTACACGCTCGATGCCTGGGAGCAGTTCGTGTTGAAGAACGCCCCTGACAAGGAGCGGCGGCAGGTCTATCGTTTTGGAGGGATGTGCCTGATCGGGCACGTTCTCTTTGTGGCGGTCTGCCTCTATTCAGGCCTGTGGTTTCTGCCTGTGCTGGTGACCCTGGCGCCCTTCTACGGGGCCGGCTTTCTTGGCTTCATCGCCGGCACACACCAGCATACCGCCTGCGAACCCAACCATCCCGACTTCCGGGTGAGTTGCGGCGATGCGATCCTCGATCCCTTCAGTTCCTTTCTCTACTGGCACATGGAGTTCCACATTGAGCATCACATGTTCGCCGCCATTCCCTGCTACAACCTGAAAGCTTTCAGCCGGTTCGTGGCCGACCAACTGCCTCCCAAGGAATACGCGCTGCCGCGCCTCCTCAAGTTGCACCGCGTCTGTCAGGGGAAGTATGGAAGCTGGCAGCAATGGCGTGACAGCTTCGGTCGCTACAAGGGCTATTGATGGACCCTGCAAGCTGGCAGGGTCCACGGCCGCATTACCGCGCCAAGCTGTAGGAAGCCTCGTTCCAGAGGAGTTCCTTCTTGATCTGGGTGACGGTGGCATCGGCGCCGATCCGAATACACTCGATTCCGGCGATTTCGGCGAACATTTCCAGGTGCCTGGCCGTAAGGCTCTGCGAAAAAGCCGTGTGGTGCGCCCCGCCGGCATAGATCCAGGCCGCCGCGGCAGTCTTCAGGTCGGGTCGCGGAACCCACATGGCATGGGCCACGGGAAGCTTGGGGAGCGGCTGGTTGGGCGCCACCACATCGACCTCGTTGACGATCAGGCGGAACCGGTTGCCCAGGTCGATGAGCGAGGCATTCAGCGCGGCACCCGACGGTACGCCGAAGACCAGGCGGGCCGGGGCGGCCTTGCCGCCGATGCCCAGCGGATGGATCTGGAGTGACGGACGGCCGTCGGCAATCGAGGGGCAGACTTCAAGCATGTGCGCGCCCAGCACCTTCATGCCATCGGGGGACAGGTGGTAGGTGTAGTCCTCCATGAACGACGTGCCGCCGGCAAGGCCGGAGGCCATCACCTTCAGGGCGCGAACCAGGGCGGCCGTTTTCCAGTCCCCTTCGGCGCCAAACCCGTAACCATCGGCCATCAGGCGCTGTACGGCAAGTCCGGGGAGTTGCTCAAGACCGTGGAGGTCTTCAAAGGTTGTGGTGAAGGCTTTGAACCCGCCCTCTGTCAGGAAGGCCCGCATGCCGAGCTCGATCCTGGCGGCAACCTGCAGGCTTCGCGAGGCCGGTTTGACGCCGGGACCGGCGGCATACGCCGCCAGGTAGGTGCGGACGAGGGTGGCGACGTCCTTGGCGGAAACCCGTTTGACGGCGGCCACCAGGTCACCGACTCCGTACCCGTTCACGGAATAGCCAAAGCGCATCTGCGCCTCGACCTTATCGCCTTCGGTCACGGCCACTTCCCGCATGTTGTCCCCGAACCGGGCCACCTTGGCGCCCTGGGCATCGGCCCAGGCGGCGGCGGCACGAGCCCACGTCTTCAGTTCCCCCTGTACGTCAGCGTCCTGCCAGTGCCCGACTACCACGGCGCGCTTCTTTCGCAACCGGGTGCAGATGAACCCGAATTCCCGGTCGCCGTGGGCGGCCTGGTTCAGGTTCATGAAGTTCATGTCAATGCTGGCCCAGGGAATATCGCGGTTGAACTGGGTATGCAGATGGACGAAAGGCTTGCGCAACGAGGTGAGACCCGCAATCCACATCTTGGCGGGCGAGAACGTGTGCATCCAGAAAATCAGGCCCACGCAGTGAGGCGCGCGATCGGCGTCGCCGCAGAGCTGGGTGATGGCCTCGGGCGTGGTCATCACAGGCTTGAAGACGACCTTCACCGGCAGGGCCTGGCCGAGCGTCTTCGCGATCATCTGGGAATTGGCGGCAACCTGTTTCAGCGCCTTCTCGCCGTAAAGGTGTTGGCTGCCGGTCACAAACCAGACTTCGTACGTTTTGAGACTGATCATAACGTTCCTTTCAGGTCATCGACCAAGGGTGTTGTTCGGCAAAGAGTTAAGGCGTTGAGGCAGGCTTTGTCAAGGGATCGTGCGGCAGTCGGATGCTCGGGGCTTGCGGCCGGTGGATGGTTAGGCGCTTTCGAGGACCATGTTGGCGAACTGGGTGGTGTCGCCTGTCCGGATCAACCCGATGGCGTGCGGGATCCGCTTCTTGAACTCGGTGTGCGGTTCGTGCGCCACATCGATTCCGCGCAGCGCCTCGGCGAAGGCGGCACGGGTTCTGGCGGTGTTCTGTTTCAGGAACTCCTGAGCCATCCAGGCTTTGCCGATCGCGAAGTTGGGGCGAATGGCGCGCAGCACCTCCAAGATGCAGGGAATATCGTCGACCAGCGAGATGTCCACCGTCTCGATCAGGGGCCAGAAAGGGAAGCCGCGATCGGCGATGACCAGCGTATTGGTGTGGCGGACGCGGCTCAGCAGCGCGTTGATCTGCGGATTAAGGATTCCAGTTTTGAGCATGGGACGACTCCTGGTTCGGTGGTTAGAATCCGCGCAGGTCGGTGCTGCTGCGGCGCGGCAGGCCCGGTGCGGGCGTGCGTTTGAGGACGAGATACTCGATGCCCATCTGTTGGCAATACTCCCGCTTGCCGCCCTTGTCGCCATCCTCGTTCACGGCATAGAGGTCGGGCTTCAGCCGGCGAATTTCGGGATCGGCGTCAAGCCAGCCCTCACCGCTGGAAATCAGGGCCTGCGTCACATACTTGATCGAGCCGATCACGTAACGCCGCTCATCCTGAGAGAACAGCGGATGGCCGTCGCCCTTGAGCAGGCGGATGTTCGCGTCGTGCCCGACGATAACATAGAGGTCGCCATACATGCTGACTTCCTCCGTGAACCTCACGTGGCCCGTATGGAACCAGTCGTAGCAGCCGGTGACCACGACCTTCTTTCGTTCGGCGGGGGAGGGCATCGGCGGCGGTTCGGGGAAACCGCTCATCTGCGATGCGGGTAACAAGCGATACTCGATGCCGCGCGCCCTGCAGAACTCCCGGCGCGCGGGGGTGGCGTCGGCCTCTTCATCCACCCAGACATGCCCGCCAATCAGGGAGGGAAGTTCATCGAGGGACAGAGAGGCGGACACGGGGAGCACCTGTGCGGCGTACCGTACCGCCTTGAGAAAGTAGAGTCGTTCAGCCAGTGCATACTGCGGGACCTTGCCCGTCAGCCGTTGCAGGGCTTCATCCGGCCAGAGCAGCACCGTCAGTCGCCCCAGCTTGGCTGCTTCCTCGAGGAAGCGCAGTTGTCGCGCACGGATATTGTCGAAACCGCCGGAAACAATGATGGTTTTCGGTGTGTCCATATCAGTCGGCAATCCTGACGGTGACATGAAAGGCGCCAGGCACGGGTTCGTTGGATACGACAATCAGGTAGCCTCCCCCGCACCCCGAGTACATGGCGCCTGCGTAGCGGCGCTGGTAAGCCTTCAGCAGTTCCGCCAGGTCCACCCTGATCAGGGGATGCCGGACCGTGTCCGGCAGAAGGGTTTCCCAGCACTTCATGTTCAGATTGAGCGATGCGCCCAGCGCCTGGAGATCCCTGTGACGGATCGCCTCGAAACAGTCCTTGCCCGACTGCCCCAGCTTCGCCACCCACTTGGGGTCCAGGTTCTGGCGGCCGAGGGGGTTGTAGCCTGGCGGCCGCGGTTCGATGGGCAGGACGTGCAGCACTTTACCCAGCCAGCGCGCCAGTCGGTCGCTGTTGAGGGACTCGATGTGCGATGGGAACACGCCACCCGCCACCGTGTGGTCATAGTCCAGCCGGTTGACCCCGGGATAGATCAATCCGATCATGTCCTGGGAGCCGCTGGGTTCGGCTTTGCCCTTGTTTTCGGCCTCGTACAGCTCCCGGACGAGGCCGGCTGGCGGACGGTGTGGCAACCGGCCGTGCCAGAGCTTCGCGGCGATGGCGCGTGTGCCGCTGGCGATGCCGGACCGGTCCATCGGGCGGAAGTCGGGGTTGATCTGCACCACCACCATCGAGCCGGGCGGCTTCGGGTTATGGCGCGAGACGAACGGCTGGTCAATCCAGCCGCCCGCCAATTGCAGGCGGTTGGGGATCGTCCCCAACACCTGTGCGATGGGATCAGTAGTCCTCATAGGGAAGGGCCTGACCCTCAACCGATGCCGACGCGTTCGCCCTTTTGGCGTTTGTCGTACTGCCCTTTGATCCACTTGTAGGTGGCGGCCAGGCCCTTGTCGAGCGTGGTGCTGGGTTCCCACTTGAGAACCTTCCTGATGAAGGTATTGTCGGAGTTACGCCCCGCTACGCCCTGGGGGGCGGTGAGGTCGTACGAGCGTTTCATCTTCACGCCGGCGATCTTCTCGACCTTGCTGACGAGCGTGTTGATGGAGACCAGCTCGCTCGAGCCGAGGTTGATGGGCGTGGCGATCAGGTCGTCGCAATGCGTGATCATGTCGATGCCTTTGACGCAATCGTCAATGTACATGAAACTTCGGGTCTGTTCGCCGCTGCCCCAGATGCTGAGGCTCAGGTCCTTCTTGGCCATGCCTTCGATGATCTTGCGGCAAATGGCGGCGGGGGCCTTCTCGCGGCCGCCGTCCCAGGTTCCGTTCGGGCCGTAGA
>CAYOIT010000094.1:0-17212 GCA_964404035.1 uncultured Verrucomicrobiota bacterium
GAGGAATTCGTCACCTATTCGGCGCTTTTTGTTTTCGAGGATCTGCGCCGGATCCTGGGCGATGTCACCATGCTCGAATCCCTCCTGCTGGAGCCGGAGTGGATTCACGATTTCTGCTCCCTGGTGACGGGCAAATACATGGAGTATTTCGAGCTGCTGTTCCGTGAAGTGGGCCTTCCCGACGGGCTCCATATCTACGAGGATCTCGGCTACACGGCGAACTGCTTCGCCTCCCCGGCCTGCCATCGCGAGTTGATCCTGCCCTATCACAAGAAGCTGTTCAGCCTGTTCAAGGACTATCATCTGCCGATCATCCTGCACACCTGCGGCGACTTTCGCCCGCATATCGAGAGCATTATCGAGTCGGGTGCGGACTGCATCCAAGCCATGGAAGCCAAGACCGGCATGAATGTGGTGCAGCTGGCCGAACAGTACAAGGGTAAGCTCTGCTTCATGGGCAACCTCGACATCCGCGCCCTGGAAAGCGGCAACCGCGAGCGCATCAAGGAGGAGTGCCTCGGGAAACTGAATGGCATGAAGGCCCTGCGTGCCCCCTATGTCTACATGTCCGACCACTCGATCCCGCCCAGCGTCACGGTGTCGGATTACGAGTACATGCTCGATCTGTTCTGGAAGAACTGCCACTATTAGGGCGGCTGTTCTTAGGCGTCGGTTTACCGTGAAGGATACCCCATGATGAAATCTGTACGCGTTGCGTCCGATCGATGGAACTTTGAGACCGCGCCCGGGGAGTTCATTACTCCGCTGGGCGGCAACATGCTGAATGACCAACACCCCGGCCAGGGCACGTTGTTCCAGCCTTTCGACGCCGCAGACTGTGACCGGCGGTTCGGCCTCATGGCCGAACTGGGGCTGAACTGCGTGCGCCAGGCGATCGGCGTCAACCAGGTGTTTGACCCCAAGACCGGTCTCAAGCCGGAAGGCATGAAGCACTGGGATACGTTCATCGGCCTGGCCGAGAAACACGGCGTCTACCTGATGCCCGTGGGCGGTTACATCGGCGGCAACGATTGGTTCGATGTCGAGCGCCTGGCCGACAGCGGGGCGCAACTCGATCTGGATTGTGCCTTCTGGTCGGCTTTTACCGGGCATTACAAAGGGCATCCGGCGATCTGGGCCTGGGACTTGCGCAACGAACTGCTCTACTGGACCCGCGCCCACATGGTCGCCCCCGGCAGCACCGAGGAACAGCAGGTTGAGGCCCGGCTCAAGGACCAATGGCCGCGGTGGCTGGAAACCCGCTATGGATCGGTCGCGGCGATGAACAAGGTCCACGGAGCGAGCTACGCCTCCTTCGATGACGTGCCCGGCTCCATCGTGTTCATCGAGAAACCGTTCGATCCATGCGCCTTCGATTTCCGCACGTATCTGAACGACCGCGGCTATGACTGGTGCAAGCGCCAGTGCGACGCGATCCGCGCCGCCGCCCCCGGGCATATGATCGTCTCCGGCAACAACGCCTGGTTATCCCCCGACCAGGATCTCTGGCTGGCCAACGGATTCCATAATCGGGCCCTGCACGATCTCTTTGATTTCATGACGTTCCATCCGTACCCGGCGTGGCAGTGCGTGCCGGGCGGGCGCGGCGATCCGCTCGATGGCGGCGAACCGCTGGCCTACTGGCTGAACAGCTGCCTCGGCAATGCCCGGATGGACCACTACGGCAAGCCCGTCGTCGTGCAGGAATTCGGCTGGTACGGCGGTGGTCCGTCGCGTTTCCTGAACGAGTTGCCCTATCGCAGCGAACAGGAGCATGCCGACTACACCCGGCGCCTCATGGACGTGCTCAGCCCGCACGTCAACGGCTTCGTCAACTGGCCGACGTTCGATATGCCGGCGTCCAACGACATCAGCAACCACGGCGGCATTTTCACGCACGACGGCCGGCGGAAGGCCCTGGCCGGTGTCTATGCCGAGTTGGCCACGCGTGTTCAAGGGAAGCGACTGGAGCGGGCGCGGGCGACCACGACCCTGAGCTACTCTCTGTTGGGATTGTATACCTGCCGTTCCTACCAGGACCGGATGTGGGATGAGGTGCATGCGTGTGTTCAGTCGGGTCAGATCCCGGATTTCCGGTTCCTGTAAACCCGGACCGGGGCCCTGATCCTGAATAGGGGGGAAAGATGAAGCCTTGCCTGAAGAGCGTGCTGAGCCTGGCGACCTGGTGGGTGGTGAGTGTGGGACTCGCGCGGGGGGGCTCTGCCGCGCCTCTCTCCCCGGCCCTGTCCCGTGACCTGATCGATGTGGCCCAATGCCGGGTGCTGCAAAACGGCAAGGTTGGGAGCCTCGACGAGGCCCGCATGCTTTACGCGCTGGGAGTGTCATCCGCCGTGGAGGCTCCCTGGCGGCTGTGGTCGGCCGGGAAGGTCGACGGCGAATCGGCCGAGGGGGACACGTTCCAATACCTGGTCGTGTTCAAGCAACCGGTGACGATCGGGTCTGTGCTGACCCCCTCGGCGCGGGTGGGCTTTCTGAAGGCCGACGCGCCGGTTCCCGGCGATCCCGCCACTCCCGCACACTGGCTTACGGTGAACCTCCCTAACGCGTCGGGTCCACGGCTCGTACCGCTGGCCCAGTCGGTCCTGACGCGGGCGGTGCTGTTCACGGATGTGCGCCGGAGCGGGACCTCCACCCTCGGCCTCGTCCGCCTCTATACGCCGCGCTATTTCAATGCCGCGCCCCTGGCGGGTGCCCGGGCGAAAACCGAGTACCAGGCGCCGCAGAACCGGGGCAGCGCGCGTCACCCTGCCATCAACCCGGTTCGGGGGGTTGGGCCCTGGATCAGCACCGGCGTCAACGAGCAGGGCAATATCCCGGCGCCGGTCATCAACGATGTCCAGCCGCAGTGGTATGTGATGGCCTGGGACGAGCCGCACACGCTTTCGGGCCTGTATGTGCAGGATAATTTCGGCGAGTTCAAGATCGACGTCTTCACGGGGGCCGCCGGGGTAACTCCGTTGGCCGCCGTCGAGGAGGAATGGACGCGCCTGAAGGTGGCGCAGTACGCAGTCAGCGGTCAGCAGGGCCGCTGGATCACTTTTACCGAACCGTTGCGAACGGCCGGGCTGAGACTGCGGATCACCAAGACCCTGACGGCGAAAGGGGAGCCCTCGCCCGTCGCGCAGATCGATGCCCTGCTGGCCTTTGAGGATCTGGGCAGTGCCCCGGCGCCGGCCGTGGTCACCGCGCCGCCTTCGCCGCGTTTTGCGATTCCGTATACCGCGCCGCTGGACGGGGTGCTCACCCTGGCCATTGACGATGCCAAAGGACAACGCGTGCGCAATCTGATCGCCCGCGAGACGCGGAGCGCCGGCGACCACCGCGAGCTGTGGGATCTGGCGGACGAAGCCGGCACCTGTGTTGCTCCCGGCACCTACCGCTGGAAAGCCATCACGGCGCCCCCCTTGGAATTGCGTTACGAGATGACTACTTATCCGAACGTCACCGTGCATCACCCCGAGAACTCGGCGTGGCTGAACGGACCCGATGGGCCCGGCGGCTGGCTGGCGGACCATTCACCGCCGCGTGGCGGGTGTGCGGCGGATGATTATCTGTTTTTCGGCGCGCCCTGTCCCGAGAGCGGCGTGGGCTTTGTCTGCTGCGATTTGACCGGGCGGAAACTCTGGGGGATTCACTCGTTTGCTGCCTGGTCCGCCGGCAACAGCATGGCCACGGACGGCAAGACGGTGTTTGTGCAACATGTGGGCGCCGGACACTATGGGTCGGCGGATGAAGGGGCGGACCGCGTGTGGGGCGTGGATATCGCCACCCATCAGTGGCGCACGGTGTTGGTGGCGCAGAACACGGAGCAACGGCGCCGCGGAATCACCGGCATGGCGGCGAGGGAGGGCAAGCTCGTGCTGGCGATCAACGCGGTCGACAACTGGCTGGGCAACGCCTGCGGGTGGGCGGCCGTGGATCTGGTGCAGAGCCGCCCGACGTACCGGCCCGCGCGGAAGCCGAAAATTCCGTATGAGATTGTGCCGGATTCACAGAATGACTTTCTGCGCTTGCTCCGGCTCAAGGGCGATCCACCCGGCTATGGCCATCCTGCCGGCCAGGGGCTGATCTGGCTCGAATCCACCCTGGGCCCGGAACGGCGCCAGCATGTGCTCCTCGCTTTTGGGAAACCGGTGCCGATCGGCAGTTGCGTCTTTCCTCCGGCGCCCACCAATGAGTGCCGGATGCGCCTGAGCGTGCTCAAACCGAACGCTCCCTATCCGCCGAACCCCAATGCGAAGGACCAGTGGATCGACTTCGAGAAGCAGGGCGAGCTGGCCTGGGATGTGGCGCTGGCCCCTTCGAACACGTCCACGCGGGCGTTGCTGATCACGTTCTTCAAAGGGGAGGACGATGAGGTGGCGGATATCATGGCCGGGGGCGCCCCCTCCGAGCCGGCCGGCGACCTGATGGATATGAACCTCGAGGGACAGGCGGCGCCGGCGCCCGGAGGCGGGAAGGGGAACTGGCAGGGCCGGATCGAGGGCATGCGGATTCTGCGCCGCCGGTTTGAAAACCGGTTCGGTACGGCGACCGTGCGCGTGAATTCCGGCGTGGTGAACAAGGCCGGCGTCTGGGAGGCCAGGCGAACCGAGCCGCTTTCACGGGCGGCGCCGGCCATCTACCTGATGGAATGGACCCAGCCCCAGACGTTGCGCGGACTGGCCGTCAAGGAAATCGACGGCGCCCTTACCGAGGTCGATGCCTATGTCGGGCCGGCGGACGGACCGATTGATCTGAACGGGACCGCCCACTGGGAAAAGGTGGGCCAGTTGACGTCCGGTCGGCGGATGGCGCATTCGGGGTTTGCGGGTCATAACGCCCAGGCGCGTTATCTCGATGAGACGGTGGATTTCGGCCGGGAGGTGGTCACGCGGGCCATCCGCCTGCGCGTGGTGTCCCAATGGACGGTCGACACCCGCGAAGGCAGTTGCGCCAAGGACGGGCTCGGACTGGACGCGGCGCGCTGCCGGGTCTTCGGCGTGGCGCCCCTGCAGTATGTGGGCGGTGAAGTCCCCGTGGACGCCACCGTAGCGGAACGGCTCGAGGTTGTGGACGGGGCAACGGGCAGGATCGAAAAGGAAGTCGCCCTTCGCAAACCCGGTGACCTGGCCTTCGCGCCCGACGGCACGCTTTACGCCGTGACTGCCGGCGCCATCGTCAAGGTGGACCTTGAGTCAGGCCGGCAGCAGCCCGTGGCGACCGAGGTGAAGAGGCCGGGGCCGCTCACCTGCGATCGACAGGGGAACCTGTACGTGTTTGATGCCTCGCCAACGCAGCGTGTGGTGCGCGTGTATGACGGAACAGGAAAGTTCCTGCGCCAGGTTGGTGAGCCCGGCGGGTACGAGGCCGGTCCCTGGAATCCGAATCGTTTCCAGGAGCTCAGCGCGCTGACGGTGGATCGCGAAGGCAAACTCTGGTGTGTGGACAGTTCCTATTGGCCCAAGCGGATCAGTTGCTGGAGTCCCAAGGGGGAGTTCCTGCGCGACTATCTTGGACCGACGGCCTATGGCGGCGGCGGTGTGCTTGATCCCGGCGACCGGCGCCGGATGTTCTATGGGCCTCTTGAGTTCGAGTTGGATTGGGAGCGCGGCACATCGCGCCTCAAGAACCTGACCTGGACCGGGAGTGCCGGCACGGGCAAGATGTTCATGCCGTCGGCCGCCGGCGAGATCCCGATCCGCGTCAATGGTCGCACTTACCTGGTCACACGTACCGAGTTCATGCGTCAGGCCTGTGCCGTCGTCTATCTTTACGAGACCGACCGCCTGAAGATGGTGGCCGCCCTTGGAGGGGCGGACGCCTTTGCGCCGCTCCAAGGCATCGATGCCGCGCCGGCGACGAAGGGCAAACCGCTGGAACAGTTCCAGTTTGTCTGGACTGACCGCAGCGGCGATGGGGCGGTGCAGTTCGACGAATGTGCGTTCGCGCCCCGACAGTTCAAGAGCCTCAGTGATTTCGACCGCAAACTGGGCATCTGCGCCGGTTCGATCGCCTTCGACGTCAAGGAGTTCCTCCCCAATGGCGCCCCGGTTTATGAGGAAAAGAAGCTCCCCTGGCTGACGGAGGCCGCGGTCTTACGGTTGGACGACGGCAGTTTCTACCGGTTAGGAAACGGCCCCCTGGCACCCGAGGCGGGGTTTGCCGCCGATGGCCGCCGGTTGTGGACCTACAAGAACGAGGGCGCGGGGGTCGGGCCGGACCGGAGTTGCGGTCCTTACGCTCCCGGCCAGGTGGTCTGCCAGTTCGGCGTGGTCGGGCATGAAACCGCGGCGGCGGGCGACCTGGGTGAGTTCTTTGTGGTGAATGCCAATCTGGGGTCATGGAATCTTTGGACCGCCGACGGGTTGCTGGCCGGCCGCCTGTTCCGTGACCTGCGCGACGGGAAGCGGGTCTCCTGGACCATGAAGGAACACGACCGGGGGATGCGGCTGGATGATGTCACGGTCGGACAGGAGCATTTTCAGGGCTGGTTCTGCCGGGTGCAGGAGGGTGCGGCTCCAGCCCAGGTGGCCAGATACTACGCGGTGGCGGGCCACAATCACGCCAGTGTGGTGGAGGTGGTGGGGCTCGACAAGTTCAAGCGACTGGGCGGCGAGATACGGGTCACGGAAGCGGATGTGGCCGAGGCCCAGGTCTGGCGCAAGGAGGTTCTGAAGTTCCGCGCCCGTGAAGAGGCCAAGGTGATCAACGGATTTTCGATCGAAGGTTCGGGGTTGGGCAAGGACTGGGAAACCATGCCGGCCGCCTGGTTGACGTCCGATGCCCTTAACCCGGGCCGCATGGTGTCGTTCCAGATGTGCCACGACGCGGCGAATCTCTATGCGCGGTTTGTGGTGCGCGGCGCGGGCCCGTTCAAAAACAAAGGCGAACAGTGGGATCGGCTCTTCAAGACGGGTGGCTGTGTGGATCTCATGCTGGGGCTCAAGCCGGATGCGGATTCAAAGCGCCGGGCGCCGGTGGAGGGTGACAAGCGGGTGCTCGTGAGCCTCTTCAAAGGGAAGCCGATCGCCGTGTTGTACGATGCCGTGGTGCCCGGCACGCCGAAAGAGCAGCGCTGGGAAGCGGTGTCGCCGACGGGTCGCACGGAGTTTGACGTGGTGCGCCGGCTGGACGACGCGGGGGTGAGTTATGCCCCGATTTTTGCCGACCCGGCGAATGAGACGTCCGTGGTCGGGTACACGCTGGAGATCACACTGCCCTTCAAGTCCATCGGGTTCCACCCGCAGCCCGGAATGCGGGTGAGGTTCGACTGGGGCGTGCTTGAAACCGATACGGAAGGGGCGGCCGTGCTCAGTCGGACCTATTGGTCCAACAAGACGACCTCCACGCTGGCGGATGTGCCGACGGAAGCGCGCCTGGAACCCGACCTGTGGGGGTGGGCGATTTTTCCCGGGCGCAACCAGCAGGCGGCTGCGCTGGCCGAACCGACGGATCTGCTGGCCCCGGAGCACGAGGCGGTGGACAAGTTCGAGTTGGAGGGACCATAGCGGTCATCCGCCGGGCGACGTTTAGGAACAGGACTGTTTGAAATAAACCATCAGGAACATCATGAAGAAAACATCAACCCAACCCCGCATTTTATGTGATCCCGCCACGGGCCGGGTCACCTCCTTCAACCTGTACGGCGAGGAGTTGTTGAATCCGACCCCGCCCGCGGGCGAGTTACTGCTCAATGGCGCGCCGTTTGCCATGCGCGCGACGCCCTTGGGGGAGATGACGGCGAAGCCGCTGGCAACTCACGCGCGGCTGCGCGGCGAGAAGTTCGTCAATCACTACACCGGCATGGGGCTGGTCATGACGCGCGTCATGGGCACGCGCCCGAAACTGCCTTTTCGTGCTCTCGGCATCCAGTACGGATTGCAGCGGGAAACCGCCGAACTTTCCTACGAATGTCCCGGCCCCGGCGGACCCGTCCTCGAAGCGCCCCTGTACGTGGACACCCTGACCCTGTTGAACTGGAACTGGAAGTTCTGGGGCGACGATACGCGGATGATCTTCCCCAACGCCTATTCCAACGGTCCGGCCGAGGAGAACGGCCATGTCGGTTACGAGCACGATACGCCCGAGACTGCCAAGCGCTTCCTGGGGCATGTATTCCGCCGGCATTACCCCGGCGGACTGGTGCTTAACGGCGCCGTGTTCTATAACATCAAGACCGGCCATTGGCTGGCCATCACCTGCCGCCGCCCGCACCTGGGGTACATCCTGAACATCAACGACGCCGGGCGCGGGGTCTGTTTCGACTTCACCTTCCATGCCGAGTTGCCGCTGGGCACCACGTTGCGTCTGCCGGAAATCACGCTGTACCATGGAGAGACGCACGAGGAGATGCAGCGCTGGATGGCGGACTACGCCTCGTTTTACTATCAGGAGCCGCCCGAGTGGACCCGCAAGACCCTTTGGGGCCATGGGGTGGCCTGGAATAACGAGGCCACGTGGACCGAGCAGGCCGAGGTCTGGGAGCAGAAGGTGGACGCCGGCCAGTGCAACGGTATCTGGATCAACCTGGTCACCGAGCGGTCGATGCTTTGCGGCACGTCGCCCCACGGGTATGCGCCCGATACGCGCCATGGCAGTCGCGATGAATTCCGGCGCATGTGCCGCCGCCTGGCTGACCGCGGGGTGCCCCTGATCATCTGGATGTCGCATAGCGGGTTGGTGCCCGGCGCTCTTGACGTGGACGACGACTGGTTCATTCGCGGGATCGACGGCCGCATGGTTGCCTCCTGGGGCAACACCGATGCGGGCAGCATGTTCTTTATCAACCCCGGGCATCCCGGCTACCGGGCCTATACGAAGAAGTGGATCGACTTCTACATCAGGGAGTGCGGCTGCAAGGGCATCTTCTTCGATTGCCTCGGCCACCCGATCCCTCCGGACTTCCGGGCGCGACCGTTCATGCGCTATCCCGGGGAGGCACCGGTGCATGCCATCGGGTTCATGGATGAGATGTTCGCGCATATCAAGGCCTGCGACCCGGAAGCGGTCATGATTGGCGAAGGGGCGCCCCTGGATGGTCCGGTGGAGCAGTTCAGCGTGATTTCGAACCCGCGGCGCGGCATCGATGGGTTCGGCCCGCGTGATTTCCTGATGAGTCTGCGCCACCATGGCGGCAAACACATGACGGTGGACAGCGGCCTGTTTTATGCGGCAGCCTCCGGTCAATGCGTGGCCGACGAGCGGCCGGGCTGGGAAGAGCACAACCGCTACCTGCTGAAACTGCTGACCGAAAACGGCGGGCGCGACGTCTTCACGTGGCTACCGGGCGATCTATCGGTGCTCGGCGAGTTGCTGATCGTCCCCACGCCGCATGGCAAGCCGGAGGATTTCGCCTATCCGGAGCTGCGCCTGGGCGCGGCGCAAGCCAAGGTGAAACGTCTGCGCGAGGAACTGACGGGCGCCGTGGTCACCCGGAGCAAGACTGGCGTCTTCCGCCACGTCCGCCCCGGTTTCTACCGGATGTCATGAGGCAGGAAGGATGAGGGACCGAGCCCCATTATGAGTTCAACACCCCGAGAGATTGTACAAGCCGCCTTGCGGTTCGAGTCGCCCACGCGCCTGCCGCGGGACCTGTGGGCATTGCCGTGGGCGGAGGAACACCTGCCCGGGTGTCTGGCCGAACTGCGGCGGCGCTGGCCGGCCGATCTGGATTGGTCGCCGCGAGTGTATCCGCCGTCTGCGCGTGTGAGCGGCGATCAGTATGCGGTTGGAACGTATGTGGACGAATGGGGCTGCGCCTTCGAGAATCTCCAACGCGGGGTCATTGGCGAGGTGCGCGCCCCGATCCTGGCGGACCTGGCGGACTGGCGGCAGGTCAGGCCGCCCTACGAGTGTCTTCCGGAACAGGTGGCGCAGGCGCGTGATGTCGTGAACCGGAGGTGCGCCGCCAGCGACCGGTTTATCCTGCCTCCCCATTTTTCCAGGCCGTGGGAGCGCTACCAGTTTCTGCGCGGAACCGAGAATGCCATGATGGATTTGGCCGAAGGGGCGGTGGAGGCCAGGGCGCTGCTCGCTGAGATCCACGCCTACTATCTGCGCGAACTGGAGTTCTGGGTCCACACCGATGTGGATGCGATCTACTTCATGGACGACTGGGGCTCGCAGAACGCGTTGCTGATTGAGCCCGGGATGTGGCGGGACTGGTTCAAGCCGCTCTACCGCGACTACTGCTCACTGGCCCATGCGCATGGCAAGTTCGCCTTCATGCATTCGGACGGGAATATCGCCTCCATCTACGAAGACCTGATTGAGGTGGGCGTGGATGCCCTGAACTCGCAGCTCTTCTGCATGGATATGGGCGATCTGGAGCGGCGCGCGAAGGGCCGCATCACCTTCTGGGGCGAGATTGACCGGCAACACGTGCTTCCGTCACCGGATTCCGAAGTGGGACGTCAAGCCGTTCGGCAGGTGGCGCGCCATCTGTGCGACCCCCGGGGCGGACTGATTGCACAATTCGAGCTGTCGCCGGGGTCCGACCCTGTTACGGCCATCGCGATTTGTGAGGAGTGGGACCGGGTGGAGGCAGAGCAACGCGACGGGACCGGGGCGTCCCGGGGTGAAGGAATTCGATCTGAGGGGAGTGGCGAAGTTCATGAACATTGATTTCAACATGGAGCGCTGGAAAACGGTCAAAGAGAACTATCGCCGTTGGTGGGCGGGTGACCTGGAGCGGCCTTTGATTCAGGCGGCGCTGTCCGGCCGGACCCCCACGCGGGCGAAGCCGGATATTCCCTGGCATCATTTCAACAGCTTCTATGATTTCTCCTCGCCCGTTGAGAAGATTGTCGACTGGTACGAGTACCACCTTGAAAGCACGTTCTTTCTGGGGGACAGCTTCCCACATGCCAACCCTTATTTCGGCCCCGGCGTGGTGGCGGCTTACATGGGGGCGGACGTGACCAACAGCCCGGCCGCGGGCACTACCTGGTTCCATCCGCGCGACCTGGTGTCGGCGTCCGACCTGCACCTGCAGCTCCTGCCGGATGAGCCCTGGTGGCGGCGGACCCTGGCGCTCTACCGCGCGGCGCAGGCACGTTTCCAGGGAATGGTCCAGCTGGACATGACGGACCTTGGCGGTAATCTGGATATCGCCGCCACCTTTCGTCCCAGCGAACACCTGCTGTTCGATCTGTATGACTGTCCGGAGGAGGTGATCCGATTGGTCTGGGAAGGCCACGAAGCCTGGTGGCACTGCTTCGACACGATCAACCGGGAAGCCAACCTGAATCCGGGCTACACCGCCTGGTGCCCGATCTTTTCCGAGCAGCCCTACTACATGCTCCAGTGCGATTTCTGCTACATGATCGGGCCGGATATGTTCGCGAAGTTTGTGCTGCCCGAGCTGGCGGCCAGCTGCCGGAAACTGCCCCATCCTTTCTACCACCTGGATGGCCCCGGGGAATTGCCGCATCTTGACGCGCTGCTGAGCATCCCTGAACTGAAAGGCATCCAGTGGGTGCCGGGGGATGGACAGCCGGACATCACGCAATGGCCGGACGTTTACCGCAGGATTCGCGCCGCGGGTAAACTGATCCAGATCTATTCGAGTCAGTCGCCGCATGGATGGGAGACGCTGGATATCATTGCGGACCAACTGGGCAGTGCCAAGGGGATCATCATGATCGGCGGCGGCGGGGCGGCAGACGAAGCCAACGTCCGGCGCGTGATTGAAAAATACGGGTGTGACTGACGGAAGTAGGCCGGGCGCTACGTCGCCCGGCATCGGCGGGCAACGTAGTGCCCGCCGTACTGAGGAAGATACACGATGTGGAGCCGGGACGCGATGTCCCGGTCGTGGATGGATGAATGACAGGATCGGAACGCTTATGAAAACAATGACGCTGAAGAATCCTTTGTTTACCGATTGGTCTGAACAGTATGTCCGGCTGTACCTGCCGGAGGTGGCGCCGGGCACAAGACTGCAACTGGCCATCAACGGCAAGCCGGCGGCGTTCCAGTATACGGGCGTCACGGCAGCCGCGGGCGCTGAGATCCTGGTCAGACTTGGTTTCGCCAAAGACGAAGAGAAGACGCTGGAGTTCACGCGTGAGACGTCAGGTGCCGCAAGTCGGAAGGCGAACGCCAGCCTGGAGCGGCAGGAGATTCCTTTGGATTCCGAGGCCCGCATCGGGGTGGCGGGCTGTGAGTTGGTGGTTCCTGTGTCCCTGCCGGCGTCTGACCGCGCTGGGGACAGCACGGTCCACCTGGAGGGTTGCACTCACATTCGTGGTCCGTTTTCCGGGTTTGCCGGCAGGCCGATGGGCGGCGTGATCCGGTGCGAGGGGGCTTTCGAGGGGGCGACGCTGGCGCGCACCAATGACGGCCCGCTCTTTACGGACTACGAACTGGTTTACCGATTTGTCGGGGATCGCCACTACACCCTGAACCTCCGCTGCTACCGGCTCGAATCGTATATTGAGGTTTGTGAAACCTTCTCGCTGCGGATGAACGCGGAACTGGTCTGGACGCTGAATCCGGCCAAGCAGTTCACTCATATCATCAGCCGCGACAGTTTCGAGGGCGAGAATCAACCCAGCATCGAGCCGCTGGGCGTCGAGCATCCCCGTGACGTGCTGTGCCGCCTGCAGATGCCGGTGCTGACGGAGTACTTCATTCCCAACAACCGCGGCTGGTTCGCCTTCTTCGATGAACGTGACGAGGCGCGAGGCATGGTTGGCGTCCTGGGCCTCTACGGGGCCAAGTGGGAAGAACCCGTTGCCAACATGCCGGAGATTCTCGATCGTGGCGGCACGGTCGAATGGCATGCCTCGCTGGCCAGCGGGAAGCGCCATTGGTTGCTGTATGCGGGGCCGGTGGAGAAAGGGTACAGGGCTGAAGAGCGGTCAGAGGTCGGAAGTCAGAGGGAGGATCTCGTTGAGAAACCAGGAACCAAGAACGAGGAACCAAGAACCGAAACGCCGGAAGGGCGTTTCGTCTTTCACCGCCTCCATGCCGAGTTCAATGCGTTGAGGTTGGATGAGCACTTGGATCTCGCGGGAGAGGGGGCTTTCGATGATTCCTGCGCCACGGCGCCGGGCCTGTTTGGCGTCGGCGACTACCATGCGGCGGCCCGGCAGCGGCTGGAGCAGATCCCCGCCCTGCAGCAAGTGCTGCCGACCCCGGATGCCTGGTTGCAGACCAACGGCGGGATGCACCTGGCCAGTTTCCGCTATCTGCTGGAGCCGACGCCAGCCAACGCCGCCGCATTGGAAGGTCACCTTACCGCCCGGTTCGAGAAGTGGTTGCGCCAGTTCCAAGGCTATCGGACGGGCGAGGGCGATTACATGAAAAATGTGATCGGGTTCTCCCGCTATTTGCGCGGCATGCTGCTGGGGTACGAGATGCTCCGGCGCGATGGTGCGCTGAGCGGAGAGCAGGTTGCCAGACTGAACGCCTACTTCGCTTTCGCCGCCCGTCGTATTCTCGACGAAGGACGCTGGCCTCACTCCCGCACCATGCTGCACCCGGACCATCCTGAGTCGAGCCGTGACTTCTACACCTACGGTGGCGAGCACAAGCCCGACCGCCTGGCGTGGACAAATTGCCTGCCCAATTTCCAGGGTGATCCCCTGTGTGCCCTGGCGCACCTGTCGGCCATCTTCAAGGATCATCCCGATGCTGCGCATTGGCGGCAGTTTGCCCTCGATGATATCGACCGGCAACTGGATGCCTATTGCGGCAAGAGCGGGGCGTGGGAGGAGTCCATCAACTACGCGCTCTACACCTTCTCCTACTTTGTCATCACCTTCAAGGCGGTGAAGGAACGTTGGGGGATCGACTATTTCCACGACGAGCGGGTGCGGCGGTTCGTCGGGTGGCTCTGCCACTTCTTTGGGCCATACGACAAACGCTTCAACAGTTACACCTGGCCGGCTATCGGGAACGCCGTGCTGCCGCAGAATCAGGCCGAGTACCTGTTGTGCTATGCGGCGGAACTGAAGGATGGCGACCCACTCAAGAAGGACTGCCTCGCCATCTGGAACCTCTGTGCCGATAAGTGCCGCCCCGGCGAGCACTATCCGGTCGTGATGGCGGCCTTGGCGCCAATACCGGCCGGGACGGCCGGCTCCAGGGGCATGGCCAGCGGCATGGAGCCGGCGGTCTCCGCCGGCAATCATAACCCGTTGCGACTTCTCACCAGCGAGATCATGGACGAAGTCGGCGTGGCCCTTCGCGACCGCCACACCCAGTTGGACGAGAGCTATCTGTTCCAGAAGATCGGGTTTGCCAAGGATCACTACGAGCACGACGAAACGGCGTTCAATTGGTACGCCAAAGGCACGCCGCTCTGCATGGAATACGGGACCTATACCGGCGATGTCGGCATCGGCGGTGCCCACAACATCGTGGAAATTCCAGACGAGGATCCCTTGCGGCGCGGGTACCTGGCGGACCATTGCTTTACCCCGGCGGTGGACTACACGCGGTGCGAGGTGCCGGTGACGCTGAAGTTGCTCTGGGGTAAGGTGCGCACGTTTGCCGAGGTTGAGAACAAGGACGGCAAGATCGACCGGACAAAGACGCCGTATTTCTATATCGGCGACCGGAATCCCGTCGGACCCAAGGTCTGGAAAGTGCGGCAACTGCTCTTCGTGAAGCCCGACTACCTGGTTCTGTTCGACCGGGTCTACGGTCAGGTGCCGCATCGCTACAACCTGCATGTGACCGGCACGGATATCCGGCGCGAGGGCCGCTGTATCACGGCGAAGGGCCGGTTTGATCTCGATTTGCTGGCCTATGTGCAGCAGCCGGCGGAGTTCGATATGGAAACCGGCGAGATCATCCCAAACTTCAACCCGCCGGGCAAGCCGGACGAGAAGCTCAAGCACGCCCAGCACTACTTCCGGCTCTACAACGGGAAGGACGGTATCTATCGGACATTGTTGTTCGCCAAGGAACGGGGCCGCGAGGTCCGGGTCGAACCGGTCGGGGCAAGCGGGATGAAGGTGATCACGCCCGAATACACGGATTACGTGTGGCTGCACAACGACGTGGTGGAGGAGCGCCAGAGCGAGGTGCGGTTCATTGGCCGGTCCGGTTGGATCCGGCGGGAAGCCTCCGGCGCGGTGCGAGCGGTTGTGCCGGACGGCGAGCTCATCGAAGCTTTTGGCGTGCGGATCGAGGGGCACGGCCCGTGGAGCTTCAACCTGAACGGTACCGGTAAAGCCGAGATCCTGGGCGGCGCGCCCCGGGTGATTCGGAGCAGTGACAGCGCCGTCACACCGTCCCGGCCAGGCATTTGACGTTCGAATTTCTGCCGCCTTTCCTCCCGCCAACCCGGGGGGCAAGGCGGCAGTCCCACTGCCGCACTCCAAGGCAGGCTATCGCCTGCCACCCAACTGGTAGGGCGGGCCGCCGGACCCGCCGCTCTTCTTCGCTTCTCGGCCGGCCCTCTGGTGGAGCCGCTATCTAGAGCCTGTCCCACGAGCGAATGCGGCTGACCGGTGTGGATGAACCTATGAAACGGAAGAGGGCAAAGATCGTCTAAAACGATGCTTTGCCCGGAATCGGTGTGCTATAACTCCTGGAACACTACTTCTGGGAGGCCCACCGACATGAGATTTATAGCGCAGGAACAGGAACTGGGTCGAGAACTTCCGAGAGTTATCGGGAATGTGGACTAGGCGTAGCCCCTGGGTTGTTCCCGCCGGTACTCCGCCCACAGCAGTTGCAGCGTCACGCCGGGCCGGTGCAACTCCCGGTGTACCTGCGCCATCGCCGGCAGCGCCCGCCCTGCCGCCTCCGGCGGCCGCTGCGCCGCCCTCAGCAGGTCCCACAGCTCCCCGTCGTTGATCTCTGGCGCCAGCGGCCAGACTACTCCGGCCTCGCCGGCCCGTTGCAGGTCCTTGCCCACGCTCACGTGGGACATGTGCAAACTGGCGCCAATCTGACGGTTAGTCAGCCCCAGTTCGTGTTTTAACCTCAGTATCTCTCTCGCCTTGCGCATGGATATCGGCCTCCGTGCCATCCCCGGTCTCCTTTCTTTGTTGAAAGGTCGGTAGTAAGGACACCGTATCCAGCGCCGCTTCAACCCGTTTCGGACTTATCTGACCACCCGTTTCGGTCTACCCACCACAAGTGGTAACTTTCGACCGAAATACGTGGTAACTTTCCTCCGAAATCACTGGTAACCTATTCCCGAAACGATTGGTAACTTTGGTCCGAAATCCGCAGGATGGTACTGGAACAAGGACCTCCATCCCTTGGTCAAACCGGAGTTCGACCGACAGATGGGGAAGAAGAGCAAACCAATCAAGGGCCAACAAAGCACGGCACCACTACCTCCGGCCCCTACGGGGCCTTCGGAGGGTGCGCGCTGAACGTTCGCCGGAAGAGAATGATGGATATCAAGACAGAAATTGTTGAGGAGTCGACGGGTGTCTTGCCTGAATATGGTCGGATTCCGATCTCGTTTGAGGTGCGTTCCGTATTGGATGTGCAACTCCTTGAGGGAGGACTGAAGGGGTTTCGACTGTCGGAACGTCCGGTTGCCCCTCCCTGGGTCAAGGATTACGATGCATTCAAGGCGGAGGGCCCAACGCGCTGGGCAAATCAGTGGAACATCTCGAACTGGGGTGTTATCTCGGCGTTCGTCAACAGTGCTCGGCAGGGAGGCTGCGTCATTGCGTACGACACTCCGGGCGTCCACAAACTGGAGGGTCGGAAAGACATTGCTGCTCTCTGGGATATTCGGGTGGCTCCACAGTACCGCAGGAAAGGCGTCGGCGGCGCTCTGATCGAAGAGGCGCTTGCTTGGGCCAAGCGCCACAGTTGTCGAATGCTAAAGGTGGAAACGCAGAACATCAATGTGCCTGCCTGCCGGTTTTACGCCAAACATGGATTCACATTGGGTGCGATCAACCGGCATGCGTACACAGAAGTCCCGGATGAGATCGAACTGATCTGGTGCAAGAAACTGTAAACAAAGGCGAACGCTCAAGTGCTCGGTACGGCTTCGCCGCCCGTGACCGCACCGAAGAAGGGGTTGAAAACCGCAACGCCTCTGGTATTCTGAAGGCCAGAAGGAGACAGACGATGCCAGAGATAAGCCGGTTCTTCGGAATAATCATTCGGATGTTCTTTGACGAGCACAATCCTCCGCACGTCCATGCCGAGTACCAAGGGCAGAAAGCGGTCTTCGATCTGAACGGCAACGTAACGCGTGGCGATTTGTCTTCGCGCACGGCAA
>CAYOIT010000095.1:0-17102 GCA_964404035.1 uncultured Verrucomicrobiota bacterium
CTGATCATCTCGGGGCCGGCGCCCGTTTCCTCGCACCAGTATTTCGAACTCAAGCCCCGCGTCGAGCGCCTGGTCCGGCGCCAGTTGGACTTGTGCAACCGTCTGATCCAGGAGGCACGCAAGGCTATCGAGGAAAAGGATGAGGACAAGGCGATGGAACGCCTGTATCAGGTGAACCACGGCATGCCCAAGCACAAACAGCTCATGCATATCCTTGAGGAGCCGTCCGTGCGCCGCCTGCTTGAAAAGGTCGAGGGCATGATGCTCACCGACATGCACAAGGAACAGGGACGCGCCCTGCGCGAAGAGCTGTTCTTCATGATCGACGAAAAGGGGCACGACGCCACGCTGACCGAAAAGGGTTGCGAGGAAATGAGTCCCTCCGATCCGGACGCCTACCTTCTCCCCGATCTGGTCTCTGCGATGTCGGAGATTGACGGCGATCTCTCGCGCTCGGAACAGGAACGTGCCAAACTCCGTCAGGAAACTCAGGAGCGTTTCTCCCTCCGCAGCGAGCGTATCCATAACGTTGATCAGCTGATTCGTGCCTACTGCCTGTATGAGAAGGATGTGCAGTACGTCATCCAGGATAACCAGGTGTTGATCGTGGACGAATACACCGGCCGCATTCTGCCGGGGCGCCGGTGGAGCGACGGGCTGCATCAGGCGGTGGAAGCCAAGGAAGGCGTCAAGATCGAGCGCGAGACGCAGACTCTGGCCACGATCACGATCCAGAACTACTTTCGTATGTACAAGAAGCTGGCCGGTATGACCGGCACGGCTGAAACCGAGGCGGACGAGTTCCACCAGATCTATAAGCTGGACGTGGTGGTCATCCCGACCAACCGGCCGGTGCGGCGGATGGACCGTAATGACGTCGTCTATAAAACCCAGCGCGAGAAGTTCAAGGCGATTGTTGACGAGATCGCCGACTGCAATCAGCGCGGTCAGCCCGTCCTGGTGGGGACGGTTTCCGTGGAAAGCTCCGAACTGCTCAGCCGGATGCTGAGCCGGGCCAAGATCACCCACAACGTCCTGAATGCCAAGAACCATGAGCGCGAGGCGGACATCGTCACGCGCGCCGGGCAGAAGTCGGCGGTGACCATTGCCACCAACATGGCCGGTCGTGGTACCGACATCAAACTCGGGGAGGGTGTGGTGTGGGTTCCGCGCGACACCATCATGTCGCAGACCTCCTTGAGCGACAAGGTGGACGGGCGCGTTCTGAAGGAGCAATTGGACGAGAAACCCTGCGGGCTTTACGTGATCGGTTCCGAGCGCCATGAGTCACGGCGTATCGACCGGCAGTTGCGTGGCCGGTGTGCGCGGCAGGGGGATCCCGGGCTTTCGCGATTCTATGTTTCGCTCGAAGACGATCTCATGCGTCTGTTCGGGTCCGACCGGATTGCCGGATTCATGGAGCGCTTCGGCATGGAAGAGGGCGAGATGCTGGAGCACCGCCTGCTAAATCGATCCATCGAGACGGCCCAGCGCCGGGTGGAACAGCAGAACTTCTCCATCCGCAAGCGGACGCTTGAATACGACGACGTGATGAACAAGCAGCGTTCGATCATCTATACGTTCCGCGGCGAGATCGTGCGCAGCACCAATACGCGCGACCAGATTTACGACATCGCCTACGATGTCGTTTCCGGACGTGTCGAGGAAATGCTGCAGGGTAATAGTAAGGATGACGCCGTCGAGGCCTTCCTGATCTGGATTCACAGCACCTTCCCGATCTCCGTCAAACGGGAGGAACTTGGTAAGCATCGCGATGACATTGAGAAAACGTCGGAGCTGATCTTCGAGAAGATCAAGCAGGCCTACGAACTCAAGATGTCGGGGGATAACGGCGACCTGGCCATGGCGGTGGAGCGGCATGTCATGCTGCAGGCGATCGACCAGCACTGGCAGGACTACCTGCGGAGCATGGATGGCCTGCGGCAGGGCGTGGGGCTGCGTGCCTATGGACAACGCGATCCGCTGGTCGAGTACAAGCGCGAAGCGTATGACATGTTCGCGACCCTGATGGATGACATCCGCGAAGAGATTTGCAGCAAGATGTTCCGGGCGTCGGGATCGCTGCTCACGTTTGAGCGCTTCATGAACCAGTTGCCAAGGCAGATGATCCATGATGAAGTGGCCGCACTGGGTCAGGCGACGACTCCACCCGCGCCCGCCCGCCCGACGGTACGCGGCGGAAACGAGGTCATGCAGGCGGCACTCAAGGCCTCATCGGCGCCTCCCGTGATGCGGCCGTCGGCGAATGTGGGCCGCAACGATCCTTGTCCCTGCGGAAGCGGCAAGAAGTATAAGAAATGCTGCGGAGCAAACGCTTGATCATGGGCGACGCGGTGCAGTCATCGGCCCCCACGGCCTGGTGGGGGCGTATTCCCTGGAAGCCTCTGGCAGCAGTCCTTTCCGGACTGATGCTCGCGATGGCTTTCCCGCCGTTCAAGTCCTGGCAGGGGGCCTGGTTCGGCCTGGTGCCGCTCCTGTTGGCCGTGATCTGCACCGCTCTTTCGTGCCGTCCGCCGGAGGATGACTCCCCGGCGACCGTGCCCGGGTGCCCCCTTGGTCGCGCTCTTCGGCAGTCCTTCTGGCTGGGGTTGCTTTCCGGCGCCGTGTTCTGGTTGATGACCCTGAGCTGGTTGCTGCGGCTGTTTGAGACCTCGCCTGCTCCTGCGGTGCTGATCATCGTGGGCTGGGTGTTGCTGGCGGGGTACTGCGCCCTTTACCTGGGTGGTTTCGCCATGACACTGGCGTGGGTCGTCGCCAAAGTCGGGGTGGGGAAGTTGTGGAGAACGCTGCTGCTGACGCTCGGCATCGCCGTTCTTTGGGTCGGTTTTGAGTACGGACGCTCCATTCTGTTCGGAGGCTTTCCCTGGAACCTGCTGGGAGTGTCGCAGTACAAAGTTCCCGCCTTGATTCAGATTGCCCAGTGGGTGGGGGTGCCGGGGGTGTCGGCGATGCTGGCCTTGCTGAACGCCGGAGTTGTGTTCACGGTCCTCCGTTATCTGCCGGGACACCGTGAGGCGAAGTATCGTCCGCACCTCGAGCTGTTCATGGCGTTGATGATGGTCGCCTTCTGTTTCCGTTCCGGCTACATGGCCATCAGGGCACAGCGGTCGCCGCCCGGGCAGTTTGTGGTGACCGCGGTGCAGCCGGCCATTCCCCAGGTGAAGAAGTGGACGGACGAACAGGTCGACCGGATTCATGCCACCTTACGGAATATGACGGAGGCCGCGGTGGCCGGGGAACAGAAACCGGATCTGGTGGTCTGGCCGGAGACGGCGACCCCGCTCTGCGTTACGGTCGAAGGGGATTCCCAGGATCTCGTCCGCGATCTCGGTCGACAGGGCGTGCCCCTGCTGGTGGGCTCCATGGATGTGGTGCAGACGAACGGCGCATGGCAGTGCTTCAACGCCAGCTTCCTGTTCGACAAGACGGGGCAGATGGTGGCGCGTTACAACAAGCAGCACCTGGTGCCTTTCGGCGAGTATGTGCCGCTCAGCGGGCTTATCCCCTGGCTGGCCCGGTTGGCCCCCATGGGCTGGAACTGCTCGGCAGGGACGGAGTCCACCGTGTTTCGGGTGGGGACACCGGAGGTGCCCTTCGCCTGCCTGATTTGCTTTGAGGACATCATGCCGTGGCTGTCGCGCGCGGCCGTGCTCCGGGGGGCACGGTTACTCATCAACCAGACGAACGATGCCTGGTTCGATCGGTCGGCGGGACCGGAGCAGCACCTGAGTCACTGCGTGTTCCGTTGTGTCGAAAACCGCGTGCCGGCCTTGCGCGTGGCCAACTCGGGCATCAGTTGTCTGATCGAGCCGAGCGGCGAAGTGGTGGCCCCCACGGAGAACGATTGGAACCAGCTGCCGACCCCTGTTTTGAGGGAATGGACAATCTTTGTTCCCGCCGATACCATGCCGCTGACACCCTATTCGCGGTACGGTGACCGACGTTTTGCCATGCCCTGCGCGGTGATCACGCTGCTCTGTTTTGTGTTGGCATTGGCGGTACTCTGGACGGAGCATCGCTCCTCCAGAAGAGCATTGGAGATGAAGCATGAATGACGATATCCGGGCCCGCATCACTGAAATGCGGGGCAAGACCGAGGAAATGCGAGGTTATCTTTGACGTGGCAGGACGTTCAGCCACGTTGAGGGATCTCGAGGCGCAAACCACCGCTCCCGGGTTCTGGGATGACCCGAACAAGGCCAAGGAACTCCTTGGTCGAGTAAATGAGATCAAGGCGGTTCTCGGACCGTTCACGCAGATCGACAAGGCCGTCGAAGAGGCCGCCGTCATGGTTGAACTGGCCGATGCCGAAGAGGCCGGGCCACAGCGCGAGCAGGCGCTGACGGATGCCGGCCGCGATCTGGACCGGGCGGAAGGATTGTTTCACAAATTGGAGACGCAGTCTCTGCTCAGTGCGAGACTGGACCGCAACAATGCGTTCGTTTCCCTGCATGCCGGGGCGGGCGGGACGGAGTCCTGCGACTGGGCCAGCATGCTTCTTCGTATGTTCCAGCGCTATTGCTCCCTCAAGGGTTTCGAAGTGGAAGTGCTGGATATCCAGGCCGGCGATGAAGCCGGTGTCAAGAACGCCACCTTTTCTGTTCGGGGACCCTACGCCTACGGTTTCATGAAGTGCGAACGCGGCGTCCATCGGCTGGTACGCATCAGTCCGTTCGATTCCAACAAACGCCGTCATACGTCCTTCGCTTCGTTGGATGTCGTGGCCGAACTGGATGATGACATTGAGGTCGAGGTGCTCGACAAGGACTTGAGAGTCGATACCTATCGTTCGAGCGGTTCGGGTGGCCAGCACGTCAACAAGACGGACTCGGCAATCCGGTTGACGCATCTTCCGACGGGAGTGGTCGTTTCCTGCCAGGCCGATCGTTCGCAGCATACCAATCGCAACAAGGCCATGAAGATTCTGAAAGCCCGTTTGTATGAGTTGGAAGTCGATAAGAAACGTAAGGAAATGGAGCGGTTCTACGGTCAGAAGGGCGAAATCTCCTGGGGAAGCCAGATCCGTTCCTACGTGCTGCAGCCCTATACGATGGTCAAGGATCACCGTACCGGTGCGGAGACCAGCAACGTGCAGGCCGTGTTGGACGGGGCCTTGGATCCTTTCGTTGACGCTTATCTGAAGCAGGAAAAAGCGGACGCGACCGTGAGCAAAGAGTGATCTTTTCCCGGGGAATGACCACGAGAATCCCATCGACAGCGGGCGACGTAAGCCCCTACTATTAGCCGCCAATATGATCCGAATAGTCAAAGATGTCATGGCGCGGCGTGAACTGCTGGTCATGCTCGTGGTCCGGAACCTAAAGATCCGCTATAAGGATTCCGCGCTCGGGTTCTTCTGGACGATGCTTGGTCCGATCCTGATGATCCTGATCTATGCGGTGTTCCTGAAGATCTTGCGGATTTCGGTGGCTTTGCCTGTGCTGGTCACAGGTATCTTTGTCTGGCAATACCTGGCCATGTGCCTGGGCGATTCGCCCAATGCCATCATCGGCAGCACCAACCTGGTCAAGAAAGCCGCGTTTCCCCGCGTGATGCTACCCTTGGCGACGGTGCTGGCCAATTTCGTGAACTTCCTGCTGTCGATGATCGTGGTGGTGGGCTACGTCAAAGTGGCGGGCGAAGCCTTCGGGTCCCTGGTCTGGTTGCCGGTGGCCTTGCTCTCCCAGGTGGCGCTATGCCTGGGTGTCAGCCTGATCCTGGCGTCACTGAATGTCTTTTTTCGCGACGTGCAGCATGTCATCGGGATCATTTCGATGGCGTGGTTCTTTGTGACACCGGTGATCTATGATGCGGCGTTGATCGACAAAGTCTCCTCGAACCCGATCACGCAGTTCTGGCTCAATTTGCTTTTTCACCTCAATCCCATGACAGGGCTGCTGGCCTGCTATCGAACGGCATTGATTGGCGCGCCTGCGCCGGAACCGTATCTCGTGATCCCTTCGCTGGCGATTGCCTGGCTGGTGTGCCTGGCGGGCGGGGCTCTATTCATGAGACTTCAAGGACGGTTTGCGGATGAGCTCTGATATTTCCATCCAGGTTGAGGGGGGCGGTAAACGGTTCCGACTGCGGCATGCGGGAACCCGGACTTTGAAGTCCGTTGCCCTGGACCTGCTGCGACCGGGGAAGGGCGCCTCCCGTGAGTTGTGGGCGCTGAAAGACATTGGATTCACGGTTGCCCGCGGAAAAACACTGGGCCTGATCGGAGCCAATGGCGCCGGCAAGAGTACGCTCCTGGCCCTGCTCGCCGGGACGATGGAGCCGACCGAAGGCCGGATCACGATGCGTGGCACCATTTCGTCACTGCTGGAGCTCGGGGCGGGCTTCCATCCGGATCTGACCGGGCGGGAGAATGTCTTTCTCGCGGGAGCCATCATGGGGTTGACCCGTGCGCAGATGAGGAAGCGGTTCGACGCGATTGTTGACTTCGCCGATATCGGCCAGTTTATCGACCAGCCGGTCAAACACTACTCGTCGGGGATGTACGTGCGGCTTGGGTTTGCCGTGGCCGTGGAGGTTGATCCGGACATCCTGCTGATCGACGAAGTGCTGGCGGTGGGCGATGCGGTCTTCCAGCGGAAATGCCTGAAGCGCATGGCGGAGTTCCGTCAGCAGAACAAAACCATGCTGATCATTTCCCACGATCTCAACACCATTCAGTCGGTGAGCGATGAGATTCTTTTCCTGGATCACGGGCGTATCCTCGGACATGGCACACCGGAGGCGGTGATCGGACAATACGAATCGTTCTCGCGCGGGGTCACGGCTTCGGATCTCAAGCGTGAATGGGGGACTCGCGAAGTGGTGTTGACCGGTGCGGAGTTCCTGAACGACAGCGGCCGTGAAACCAGCAAGTTCAGATGGGGGGAGGCGCTGACCGTGCGCCTTCATTATCAGGCCGCCGCTCCGGTAGGCCCGTCCGTGTTCGGTTTCGCCGTTTCGGATGAACAGGGCCGCGTCATCAACGGGAACAACACGCAGATCGAGAAAGTCGAGATTCCCGGCCTGCGGGGGGCTGGGACGATCCTGTTGCGGATTCCGAGCCTGAACCTGGCCAGCGGAACGTATTTGTTTTCGTTTTCGGCGCATTCCGCCGATCATCGGATTAACTACCACAGGTTGGATCATGCCTTTGCCATCGGGGTTGACGCTGAGAAACGATTTGAAGGCGTCTGTTATCTGCCCTGCGAGTGGCGAATGGAGAAGGGGAGCGACACGACGCCGTGACGACGATTACAAAGCATCCCGCGGTTCAGGATCTCATCCGAAGAGCCTTGGAGGAAGATATCGGTACCGGCGATGTGACCACCCTGGCGGTGGTGTCGGAGCGCCTCGCAGGAAGTGCTCAGATTCTCTCACGCGGTCACTATGTGGTGGCGGGGCTTGAGGTGGCGGCAGAGGTGTTCCGGCACATCAGCCCGGACCTTCATTGCCGGGCGGAGGCCGCGGAAGGGGATCGCGTGGTGCCCGACCAGAACCTGCTCACCATTGAAGGGCCCATTCGCGGTATCCTGACCGGTGAGCGGACCGCCTTGAATTTTGTGCAGCGGCTGACGGGCATCGCCACAAGAACCCGTCAGTTCGTTGACAGGGTCTCACGCTACGGCGTCAAGATTCTCGACACCCGCAAGACGACCCCCACGTTGCGCGTGCTTGAGAAATATGCCGTGTTGTGTGGCGGCGGCACCAATCACCGCATGGGGCTCTACGACATGGTTCTGATCAAGGACAATCACCGACGCTTGTGGCAGGCGGCCGGGTTGAGCAATCTGCGGGGTGCGGTGGCGGCGGCCCGGGAACGTTTCCCGGGAATCCCCGTCGAAGTCGAGGTCGAGTCGGAGGCCGAGTTGCACGATGCTCTCCAGGCGCGTCCCGAGTGGATCATGCTGGATAACATGCCGGTCGATCACATGCGCCGTTGCGTGGAGTTGTGCGCCAAGCGCTGTCAACTGGAGGCGTCGGGTGGCGTGACCCTGGAGACGGTGGAAGCCATCGCCGCCACCGGTGTGGATGCCATTTCCGTCGGCGGGCTGACCCATTCGGCCCCGGCAGCGGACTTGTCGCTGGAACTGGAGTAGATGCCCTTTCGGGATAACGCCTATGAGCCGTATCGCTGTCATTGACATTGGAAACACCAGCACGTCGGTGGGGCTGGCACAGGACCGGCGAATAGCGCGGGTCGGCCGGATGCCCAGCCATGACGGCTTGGACAGCAACAAGAGTCTTGAACTGCTCGAGCGTCTCGCCGGACGCGGGGTGATCGAGGATGCGGTGCTGTGCTCCGTTGTGCCCCGCCTCAATCCCACCTGGATACGCGTGTTGACCGAACTGTGCGGAAAAGCCCCGCTCATGGTTGGCCATCGCCTCCGGATGAACGTGAAAGTCGACTATCCCCATCCCGAGACCATCGGTGCCGACCGGCTGGCCAATGCCGTGGCGGGTTGGAACCGCTACCATGCGCCCGTGGTTGTCGCTGACTTCGGCACGGCGCTGACATTTGATGTGATCACGGGTGACGGGCGGTACATCGGCGGCGTGATTGCGCCGGGCTTGCCCCTGATGACCGATTACCTGGCCGAGCGTACGGCGCTGCTTCCCCATATCGAACTGGGAGGCCAGTACCATGCGGTAGGCCGCAGTACGCGCGAGGCCATGCAGATCGGGGCCATGGTCGGGTACCGGGGAATGGTTCGCGAGATCTTTGAGCATGTGAAAGCCGGCATGGATGAGCCGGACGTTGTGTTCTGCGCCACGGGCGGGTACGCCGCGAGGGCGGTGGCAGGACTGAGCGTTCCGGTCGAGATTTTGCCCACGCTGACATTGGACGGGTTGGTATTAATGCATGAGATGAATCGGGAGACAACGAAGCCGGCAGGCCGAAAAAGCCGGACGAAGCAGTCCAAACGAAAGGCACCATGAATACAATGACTCACCAGGAGCGATTCCTCAACGCCTTGAACCGGAAACCGGTCGATAGGCTGCCTTGCGGCGACGGGTTGTGGGGAGAAACGCGAGAGAAGTACATCAAGCAGGGGAAACTCCGCGAGGATGAGGATGTCGTGTCGCATTTTGACATGAGTTGGCGGACGGCGGGTTGGCTGAACAGCCTGGCGGATCTGGATTTCAAGGACCAGTTGATCGAAGAAACCGACGAGACGATTCTGAAACTGAATGGGAACGGAGCGCAGTTGCGCTGGTGGAAGGCCAAGTCCGGCACCCCCGAGCACGTGGATTTCACGGTGAAGGAGCGTCCCGCCTGGGAGCAGCTGATCAAGCCGCATCTGATCCATCTTGATCGGCGCCGTATTCCCTTTGAAGGCTACCGGGTTCAAAAGAAACTTGCCGCGGAACAACAACGGGCCTTCGGGTGGGCAGGGGTGGCCCCGTTCGAACAGATGCATCCGGTCTGCGGCCACGAGTACATGCTGATGGGCATGGCACTGGATCCTGAGTGGGTCCGGGACATGGTGATGACGTATGCGGACTTCACGATCATGCACCTGGAGACGCTGTTTGCCGAAGAGGGGCTGCCGGACTTCATGTGGTTCTATGAGGATATGGGGTTCAAGGAACGGCCTTTCATGTCCCCGGCGATGTATGAGGAACTGGTCATGCCGGGCCACAAGAAGTTGTTCGACTATTCCCATTCCAAGGGCTTGAAAGTCGTCGTGCATTCCTGCGGCTTCGTCGAGCCGCTGGTGCCGGGGTTGGTAAAGGCGGGCATGGACTGCCTCCAGGCCATGGAAGTCAAGGCCGGCATGGATATGCTCCGCCTGGCCCGACAGTATGGCGACCGGATTTCCTTCTGCGGAAATATCGACATTCGCACCATCGCGTCCAACGATCGGACGCTGATCGACAAGGAACTGGATCACAAGATTCCGCCTGTGCTCAAGATGGGGAGCGGGTTCATTCTGCACTCGGATCATTCCATCCCACCGGAAGTTGAACACGACACGCTGCAGTGGTTCTTCGATCATGGCCGACGGATTACAGAGAGGCTCTAGGCCGGGCATGGGACGTGTTCTTGGAATTGACTATGGGACGAAGCGCCTGGGGTTCGCACTTAGCGATGAGACGGCGATGCTCGCCATGCCGCTTCGCGTGACCACGGTGCGGTCCCTGGCTGAGGCTATTGCGGTAGTGTGCCGGACGGCCATCGAAAAAGAAGTCGTCAAGATTGTGGTCGGCTTTCCGATGAACATGGACAACACGAAGGGTCCCATGGCTGAGGAAGTCGAGAGGTTTGTGAAGGAACTGGCAGGGAAGTGCGGCCTTCCGGTGGAGGTTTGGGACGAACGGATGAGCACCGGTCTGGTCGAGCGAATGCTGCTCCAAGCGGATGTGTCCCGGAGCCGGCGCAAAGAGGTTCGTGACAAACTGGCAGCCCAGGTCATCCTTCAAGGGTACCTGGATGCAACCGGGACGAGAGTGCAGGAAACTGAATCGGACTGAAGTGAGACGGGAAATCATGAAAAGATATCTGCTGGCGATCGCGATCTTGGCTGGAATCGGTGGGGTGGGTGTTCAGAAGACCCTGGCGGTGCAGTTGGCGTCGCCGTTTACCGACAACATGGTGTTGCAGCAGGGCCAGCCGGTCCCGGTGTGGGGCACCGCCGTTCCGGGAGAACGAGTGACGGTTCAGTTCGGGAAACAGAATCGTTCGGCCACCGTCGGTCCCAATGGGCAGTGGAAGGTTTTTCTGAAGACCCTCAAGGCGAGCACCACCCCCGAAGCATTGAATCTGACGGTCACGGGACAAGACGCCACGGGTGGAGTGCAGACCGTGGTCCTTACGAATGTGGTGGTGGGTGAAGTCTGGCTCTGCAGCGGGCAGAGCAACATGGAATTTCTTCTCTCCTCAGCCACGAACGCCCAGGCTGAGATTCTCGGCGCCGACTATCCCGGAATCCGGATGTTTACCGTGACGAAGGGCACGGCCGCCACCCCGCAGACCCAGTGTCAGGGGCGGTGGATCGTTTGCAGTCGTGAGACGGCAGGCTCATTTTCGGCGGTCGGGTACTTCTTCGCGCGGCGCCTTCATCAGGACTTGAATGTTCCGGTGGGCATGTTGAACACCTCGTGGGGCGGGTCGCCGGTGGAACCGTGGACCTCTTTGGAAGTCCTTCGCACAACGGCCGCGGCCAGTAACCGGGTTGCAGCGTTCGAGAGCGCTCTTTCCGCCTATTATGCCAATCGCGTCCAATATGACTCTCAGCGTGCCGAAGCCAACAAGAAGCGAAATGAGCAGTTGGCGGCGTGGAACGTATCGAACGTGGTGAATGATATTGGAGAGCGCGAGCAATGGTTCACCGGGGCAAAGGGTTCGGGCGAGTGGAAGGAAACCGCCATGCCCATGCCGGACAACGGAGCCTTTCTCAGTAACTACATCGGTTCAGTCTGGTGCAGGGTCGAAGTGGCCATTCCACCGACCTGGGTGGGCCGCGAGCTCTCACTCAATGTGGGGGCGGTCGATGAGATCGATACCACTTACGTCAATGGCACGAAGATCGGAGAAACCCAGGACACAACCCTGTGGACGCAGCCGCGTCATTATGTGATTCCGCCGGCGGTGACCACCGGTACAAATCTCCTGATTATCATGCGAGTGGACAATCAACTCGGCGGCCTCGGCGTCCTGGGGCTGCCCAGGGATTATAGTGTGGTGCCCGTCAAGCCGGCGGAGGGAGAGCTGCCGATCAGCCTGGTTCGCGTGTGGCACTATGCCATGGGGACTGCGGTCAACCTGGCCAAGCGCCCGAACCCGAGTGTGCCGTCCTTGCCCGGATCGAGTTGGGATGTCTCGACGATCTACAATGCGATGGTCGCGCCGCTGGTGCCGTATGCGCTTAGGGGAGCTATCTGGTATCAAGGGGAATCCAATGCCAGCCAACCCAACGAGTATGCCGAGCTTTTCCCTGCGCTGATCAAGTCCTGGCGCAAGTCCTGGGCTCGCGAGGATTTCCCCTTTCTTTTCGTGCAACTTGCCAATTTCATGGCGCGGCAACAACAACCGGTCGAACCGAAAAGCTGGGCGGATCTGCGCCAGTCGCAGACGCGGACCCTGGCGGTGCCACAAACCGGGATGGCCGTGACCATCGACATCGGCGCAGCCAACGACATTCATCCCCGCAACAAGCAGGATGTCGGCAACCGGCTCGCGTTGTGGGCTCTGGCCAAGACGTATGGTAAGAGCAAGCTTGTGTACTCCGGACCGCTGTACCGGTCGATGAAGGCATCGGCTAACGAGGTGGTGCTGCAATTCGAGCATGTGGGCGGCGGCTTGGAGGCCCACGGCCCGCCACTGGTTGGTTTTGCCGTGGCCGGCACGAACAAGGTCTTTTATGCCGCCTCGGCGAGGATCGAGAAGAACGCGGTGATCGTCCGAAGTGAGCAGGTGCCGGAGCCCGTGGCGGTCCGCTACGGATGGGCCAATAACCCGATCTGCAACCTGTTCAACCGGGAGGGCTTGCCCGCCTCACCTTTCCGCACTGACACTTGGAGGAGCGACGAGATCGGATGCGCGAACGAGGTGCTGGTCGAGCCCGCTCCTGCGCCTTGAGCACCACTGTGGCCGCAGAAATGACGTTTGAGGTCGGCCGTATGACCTTCAAGGTGGGCCCCGTCAAGGGGTTTGCGGGGTTTGAGGCACAGGGGTAGGGGTCGCCTTGATGCCGACCGGCGTTGTGAGGGTGAGGGAGGGTCCTCTAACTTTGACCTGTCCTTTGAAGTTACCCCTTATATGGAACTGGATCCGGGTCCCGTGCGCCGGAACATCAAACTTCTGCTTCGCCCGCCTCCAGCCGCCAGGCAGCAACTGGTTGGGTTCCTTGACGTAGAAGTGACTGATGGTCTCTGTGGCATGCTCGCCTTGGCGGGTTAGGGACACCACGATGGCGATGTGACCCTCGAACCGCGGTGCCTTGAGAAAGAGTGCTTCGGGGTAGACATGTGTTCCCGGCATCACGTTCAGAGGCGCAGCGGAGACACAGAGCTCATCTTGCAGGGTTTCAGAGGTCATCAGCAGGCTTGGTGGACCAGGGTCTTCCCCCAGCACCTCAACTCGTTGCCGGTAACGGTTGCCCAAGAAAATCCGCCATCCCGGACATGGGTCTCCCGGCGCGACAGGGGGCTCAGGCAATCTGAGGTGGTTGCCGTTGCCCTCCCGGTCAAAGGTTGCCGGGCCTTGGGGCGGGGCGTCTGCTTCGATGATGAGTGCCCTCGTATGATACCGCCAGGCGGCAAAGACGGCGGCTCCGGCGGCCAAAGATGCAGTGATCAGCAGCAGGATCGCCACGAGTTGCCAGGTTCTCACGCGGCGGCGGAGGGTGGCGATATCCTTCACTTCGACGGTGTTTCTCGCGGCCTTATCGGGTGTGCGCGGAGGCGAGAAACTAAGCATCTCGCGCAACGGCGGGCGCCCCCGGCGGGGATCGTGATTGAGAAAGTAACTCGCGTCGCTGCTGAGTCCTGCTCGCTCCAAAGCGACCCGGTAGGCATCCAGATCGAACGGGACGCGGCGCCAGAAAACAGACTGGAGCTCCGTGTCATAGAGGCAATAACTGGCACGCGGATCACCATCGCGCGGGTGTCCTGCCGACCCCACATTGACAAAATAGCGTTTCTCAGGCTCGATGACAAAGTCCTGAATCTCCACCGTCCGCGGGATGCCGCTGAGGCCAAGCAGGAATAACGCCGGTTCATGGGTATGGCCCACAAACAACAGCGGTTCGTCCACCGTCTTCCATGAGGGCAGGGCATCGTCGGCGGAGATGACATAATCAAACCGGGAGGGGACCGAGAACTCGCCATGCGCACAGCGGAATTCCTCTCCGACCAGGGTCAGTGGGAACCCGCCAAGAAAGCGTGCCGCATTGGCGCCGAGTTGGGCCCTTGTCCAGCGGATGCACTCCTGCGCTTTGTCATTGAACAGTGCGTCATCCAGTTTGCCGCACACAACGGCGTCATGATTGCCCAGAACGAAAGCATTCACCTCTTTGTGCACTGCATTGAGCACCTCGACCGGATTGGGGCCGTAGCCCACGACATCGCCCAGACAGATCGTATAGTCCACAGCATTGCTGCGAATATCGAGATGAATGGCGGTCCAAGCCTGGAGGTTGGCGTGCAGGTCTGAAATCAGGGCGTAGCGCATGGGTGATCGTGATGAGCCGTCTTAGTGTCGCCTGAATAACAACACGACTAGTGCTGCACAGATAATGTAATGCTAATACTAGTATTATGCAAGCGGCGAACATGACTTTGGCAGCGTTCCAGATAGAGTCCTTTCGGTCGCTTGTTTGGCTGCCTGGGCGACGGGTTGGAAACCCATGCCGCGCCGGGATGGGGCGGCTATTGGAGGTGAGGGGCTGCGTCGTCTGGTAGCAGGGTGATCACTGCGATTTCCGGCGGGGCAAAGAGACGGAACGGGGGGCCCCAGGTGCCGGCGCCGTGGTTGGGGTATAACTGTGAGCGTTCTCCCACGCTGCGCAGCCCTCCCTTCAAAGGGTAAAACAGGCCGACAAGCAGATGAAACGGGAAGATCTGCCCGCCGTGCGTGTGGCCGGATAGCTGAAGGTCATAAAAGTCGAGGGAGTTCGGGGAGAGGAGCGGTTGGTGCTTGAGAAGGATGATGAATCGACCGGGGTCGGCGGTCTTCTTCAGGGCGGACTCGTTATTGAAACAGGGCACCTTCAGGCGAAGGCCGGTGCTATCGTCGATCCCGTAAAGTCGCAGCCCCGTGCCGATATCGACGCCCTTGCCCCGAAGCAGGCGGAATCCCATTTTCTGATGGAAAGCCACGGCATTATCCAAACCGGCATAGTACTCGTGGTTTCCGAGCACCGCATACTTGCCAAAGGGCGGATGAATGAAGGCCCAGTCATCGGCCTGATCGCCAATGTTATGGATTGAGGAGTCGATGAAATCGCCCGTACTCAACAGAAGGTCGGGTTTGAGTGCGGCGACACGTCCCGCCAGATAGTGGCTCCACTGCGGCCCGCGAAAAGCGCTGAGGTGAACGTCGGAAATGTGAATGATACGAAGCGGCGGGGTCCCCGGCGCCAGACGGGAGGTGCGAACCGTCATCGGCCGCACGCGAGGGTGGGCGGCTTCGATGGATCCCCACACCGTGGCCACGACCAGCAGGACCGCGATCATGCCCAACTTCCGGCGCGCCATTCGCGTTCCGGACGGATCCACTACTGATGAAGGGATCGCCGCGTGGGGGCGCAGGGCTCGAATGATCATCGTCCCGAGGTCAAGCACCAGCCCGGCGGTGCAGAACCAGAAGATCCAGGCGGTCCACAGGTAAGCCGGGCAATTGATGGCGCGGGCGAGCCAGACATGGCCGTCATGGTCAAACAGACGCCCGAGGAACGGGGCCATGAACAGGAGGGCGAGGGCGGAGACCAGCACGGGTTTCAGGCCGCGCGGTTTCGGAAAAGCGCGGATGATTTTCCGGTAGGCATAGGCATGCATCGCCGCATACAACGGCACGGCAACAGCGAGAAAGACAACAAAGAGCAACACTGTGGAGCCTTACTTCTTGTACAGCGCGGCCTCAAGCGCTTGCCGCATCACGGCTACCGCCGCGGGTTGGCCGGTCCAGATGGTGAAGGCTTCGGCGCCCTGATGCAGGAGCATGCCCAAACCGTTCACGGCCTTGGCGCCTCCAGCCGTCGCCGTTCGTGTAAAACAGGTCTCGGGCAGATTGTAGACAAGATCGAAAGCAAGTTGTCCTGCCCTGAACGCGTCAGAAGCCAGGGGACACACATCGGTCGGCTTCATGCCCACGGGTGACGCCTGCACGACCAGATCGGCCAACCCGATCCGTTGCGACCAGGTTACCGGGTCGGTACCCACGGGTTCGACCTGCGTTGCCGGGGCAAATGTGGCGATGTCTTTGGCCACGTTGAGGGCCCGGTTGGCGTCGATATCCGCCAGCAGGAGGCGGGCGGCGCCCTCGACCGCGGCGGTAATGGCCACGGCGCGGCCGGCCCCCCCGCATCCGAGCACGAAGACGGTCATTCCTTTGACGGAGGTTCCGAACGACTCGCCAATGGCGGTCAGGAACCCCTTGCCGTCGGTATTGTGCCCCCGAAGGCCGCCCGGCAGGAACTCCACCGTATTCACGGCGCCAAGACGGCGGGCGGAGTCATCCAGGTTGGCGAACCCCTTGAAGGCCACTTCTTTCAAGGGGACGGTGAGATTGACACCCTTGAATCCCATCGTCTGCATGGCCGGCAGAACGTCCAGCAGGCGTTCCGGGGCGACATCCAACGCCAGATAAATGGCATCCAGGCCCAAGGCCTCGAAGGCGGCATTGTGCATGACCGGCGACAGCGTGTGCCCGATGGGATGCCCCAGCACGGCGAAGGGCAAGGTATGACCGCTCAAAGTCTTCATGGCTGATTGGACCCCGTCCGTTTGGCTTTGCGCCGCAGCACGCGATTGAACAGCAGCCGGTTGACACAAGACAGATAGGCCTTGGTACCGGCCTCGACAATATCCGTGCTGGCCGCCTTGGCGCTGACGATTTCCCCGCCGAAAGCCACACGCACCGTTACTTCGCCCATGGCGTCTTTACCGACGGTGATCGCCTGGAGGGAGAAATCAAGCAGTTTGCCGGTAATCCGGGTGATGCGGTCGATCGTCTTGAGGGCGGCATCGACCGGTCCATCGCCACACCCCGCGTCCTGATAGATCCTGCCGGCTTTCTGGAGCCGTACGGTGGCGGTCGGCACCGTGCCCGTGCCGGACGACACATGGAGGTAATCCAGCACGTAAGCGTTGGGCACCTCATCCATCTGATCGCGGGCGATCGACAGCAGATCATCGTCGTAGATGTTCTTCTTTTTGTCGGCCAGCTCGATGAAACGGTTGTAGGCGCGTTCGACTTCCTCGTCGGTGAGTGTCATGCCCATCTTGGCGAGTTTATCACGGAAGGCGTGGCGTCCGGAGTGCTTGCCGAGGACCAGTTCGGACCCTTCGATGCCGATATCCTCCGGCAGCATGATCTCATAGGTCCGACGATCCTTGAGGATGCCGTCCTGATGGACCCC
>CAYOIT010000096.1:0-9830 GCA_964404035.1 uncultured Verrucomicrobiota bacterium
CGGTCGCGGTCTTGGTCACGCTGATCTGCGCGGCAATGGTATAGGTGCCGTTCGACACCCAGACGGCGCTGCCGTTCTCAACCTGGGCCACGGCCGTGCCGATGGTCTGGTAGGCGGTCCCCCACGTCAGGCCATTGGCCCCGTCGCTCCCATCCGTGCGTACAAACCGGTCAGCTCCGAACACAAAGCCGCTCCCGCCCAGGAGCGCCACCAGAGAAATGACCGAAATAACCGTGCGATGAGACAAGTTCATGGGGCCCCTGTGAGAAAACACACACCAATTTAAACCATTGTACCGCCTCGCAGATCGTCGTGCAACAAGATTTTCACGGGCTACGGGCGACGGGGCGCAGTACGGCTGGCGCTACACCGCCGGCCGGGGCGGGCGACGTAGCGCCCGCCCTACTGGCGTTCGCCTTGGTCCGTTGTGGTCCGGGGGGACTCGTTCGGAGCCTCAAGCGACTTGAATTCCAGCCCCTCGATCTCCTGGAGCGTCTTGCCCGCAATGCCTTGAAGGTCGCCATACATGCCGACGGTGGCCTGTAGGACGCGTTCGGTCTGCTCCTCGCGCTTGGCCCACTGTTTCATGATGGCTTTCTTTTCCTTGTCGAGGTCTTCGCGCATGGAGGAGAAGGCTTCCACAATGGCCTGGACGCGTTGACGGAATCGCGGGCCGGTCAGGTACTGGTACACCATCTCCATCTTCGTCTGCTGCCCTTCGGAGGATTGGCGGGCGAGGGAGACGTCCGTCAGCATCTGGCGCAGGGCCAGCGCGACCGGGATCGCGGTGCGCGGCGGCGTCACCCACACGCCGTCCACCAGGTCAAAGGTGTCGAGATCCTTCGGCAGCGCCTGGGTCACCAGCACGGCAATCTCGGCCTTGGCCGCCCGCTGGTCCTCGCGCAGTTTGACCAGCCATCCGTCACTCCAGTTCCTGGTCCGTTTGGATTCCCACAGGATGGTGCCGCAGCTCTGGCCGAGCGGCCCCATGACCCGCTGCAGCGCGTCGCCGCCATGCTCGCCCTTGGGCACCGGTTCGATCGTGTCGCGGGGAAACTTCGCCCGCAGCAGGGACTCGAGCTCCAGTTCCTGAACCTCGCCCTGCAACTGCTGCGAGCCCTGTTCGGCCCGGCGCTTGAGGTCCTCAATCTGCTTCTGCATGGAGAAGATGGTCTGTTCTTTCTCCATCACCTTGAATTTGAGCGATTCCTCGGCCTCTTTCCGCGCCTGGTCGCGGGTGACGGTCAGACCTTCCTGCACGCGCTTCTCAATGGTCAGGTCCAACTCGCGCCGGGCATCGTCCAACTCGCGCTGTTTGCGGATCAGATCGGCCTGCACCTTCTGCGCTTCAGCCAGTTTCACCTCCCGGCTTTTCAGCAGCGCCTGGAGTTCGATGAGTTCCTTCGCCTTCTGGTCAAGATCGCTGCCCAGGGCGGCGCGGGCCTTCCTGGCTTCCTCGGCGGCAATGCGCGTCCGCTCGTTCTTCATCTTCTCGGTAACCTGCTCATCCAGCGTCTCCCTGGCCCGGGCCAGCGCCGCCTCCCGCTCGCGGACCGCCGCATCGCGCGCGGCCATCGCCGCCTCTTTCTGGGTCAGCCGCTGCTCATAGTCGCGGCGGATGCTTTCGACCAGCGGGGCGGCCAGCGATTCGGTGAGCTTGATCTCGGTCTTGCATTTGGGGCAGAGGATGGTCGGTTCAGCAGTGCTCATGTGGGATCCATCAGGTGTTGAATAATCGCTCAAAAAGCTGCCTGTTCAATAGCAGAGGAACCCGCCGAATCACAGTTGAAAATCCAGCCTAGGCCCGGGGCGCGTCTGTGATTCGGTACACCTCGCGGCAGGAGTCCAGTTGGAACCGACGGATTGGGGCAAACGCCAGTACGGCGGGCGCTACGTCGCCCGCCGCGGCCGGCGGCGTAGCGCCGGCCGTACTGCGCCCCCTCAATTGCATCACATCGCAGATGCACCCGCTTGCCTGTATTTCTCTTCTTCAGTATGGTGTTGGCCTTGGCGATCACTGGAAAGGACCCTATGAACACCACTACCGTTCACATGATTGGCAACGCCCACCTCGACCCGGTGTGGTTGTGGCCCTGGCAGCGCGGCGCGGACGAAGCCATCGCCACCTGCCGCTCCGCCTGCGATATTCTCGATGATTATCCCGAGTTCATCTTCACCCGCGGCGAGGCCTGGGTCCACGAACAAGTACGCCTCATCGACCCCACCCTCTTTGAGCGCATCCGCGCCCATGTCAAAACCGGCCGCTGGGCCGTGGTGAACGGCTGGTGGGTCCAACCCGATGTCAATCTGCCCACCGAGGAGGCCCTTCGCGCCACCGCCCGGTTGGGACAACGCTGGTTCCGGGAGCATCTGGGGATCGCGGAGATCCCCGTGGCGTACAACGTCGATAGCTTCGGGCATGGCGCTTACCTTCCCCGCTTCATCCGCCAGGCCGGCCAGCGCTACTACGTCATGATGCGGCCCATGGCCTGCGAAAAACACCTGTCCGCCAACCTGTTCCGCTGGCGAAGCCCGGACGGCCACGAGGTCCTGACCTTCCGCATCAACAACGCCTACCTCTGCGCCTCACCGGACAACGGCCATCTGCAACACCATATTCAAGCCGCTCTCAATACCCCCCGGCCGGAGGGCATTGACCACGTCATGTGCTTCTACGGCGTCGGCAATCATGGCGGCGGTCCCACGCGGAAACTGGTGAACTGGATCCTGGCGCACCGGGACTTCGCACCGGGCGTCAAACTGGAGTTCTCCTCGCCGGCGCGCTTCTTCGCCGCCGTGGCGGACCACGCCGAACGCGCGCCCGTCGTGCAGGAGGAATTGCAGTACCATGCCATCGGCTGCTACTCCGTCTGCGGCGCGCTGAAACGCGAAATCCGCGCGGCCGAACTGCTGGCCGCCGACGCGGAACGGCTGATCGTGCAACAGCCGCAACCCAATCCGGAAGCGACGCGCCAGGCTCTCGATGCCGTCTGGGAAACCATTGTCTTCAACCAGTTCCATGACATTCTGCCGGGCAGCGCCACCAGCGAGGCCGTGCAGGCCGCCCGCCAGGAGATCGGCGGCGCCCACAGTCGCCTCGACCGGCTGGTCTACACCTCCCTGCGGCGTGATGCCGGGCTCCGCGAACGGCCGATCCAGGGACATCGGCTGCATGTGGTCAACCGGGCGGCGCAGCCGTGGACCGGTCTGGCGGATGTGGAAGGGGTATTATCCCCGAACCATCACCTGCTGGCGATCGACGGCAGCGTGGTTCCTCATCAGATGGTGGGCGCCTCGTCCTTGCTCGCCGAGAGTTTCTGTGCCCCGGTGCCGCGCGTGCTCTTTCCCGTCACCCTGCAACCCGGTGAGGCCCGCACGATGATCATCGCCGACGGCGCCCGCGCCGTCGAGCTGCCGGGCTCGGCCCCGCGCTTCGAAAACAACGTCCTGGATAATGGACGGGTAGGGGTGGAGTTCGGACCCATGGGCATCGCCACCCTTTCCTTCGAGGGCAAAGCCCGGCTCGCCCGCCCGCTGTCGCTGGTGGTGCTGGCCGATGGCAGCGACACCTGGTCGCACGACGTCGACCGCTATTTCGGGCCGGTGCTGGCCCTGGGCGCCTTTGCCGCCCCCGAGATCCTCGAAACCGGCCTGCTGCGAACCGCCGTGCGACTGAACGGCACCCTCGGCGGCAGCCCGGCGCGCCTGATCGTTTCCCTCGACCGCCAGGCGGCGCAGGTGGACCTGCGGCTGGAGGTCAACTACCGTGAACCCCTCACCGTGCTGAAGGCGTCCGTGGCGCTCGCCGGCGGCATCACCCAACGTCGCGACCGGATCGCGGGCGGATGGCTGCCTCGTCCTGTGAACGGGCGGGAGTACCCTGTTCATCACGCGATTCAACTTAATGACGGACCGGACGGCCTGACCGTGCTCTTTCCTGATTCCTTTGCAGCCGACTGCAGTACAACGGGGTCGGCACGGGTGACCCTGCTGCGGAACAGCATCCACGCCTATCACAGCGGGACGCGGCTTCCCCAGGAGGATGTGTCCGGTTTGCGGGAGCGGTTCGGCACCGACGAAGGACCCCAGTCACTCCGGTTATCCCTCCTGTTCGGAACCGGGGAAGCGGAAGCCCAGGCGGCCCTGGACCGCCTCCAGCGCCCCCCCATCCTCTGGGACGATTTCAAAGGAATAAGCCGCGTCCAGGACTTCGAGTAGTGACGAACTCCGTGTCTGGGATTGTGTCCCGCCCCCCTCTTGGATTATGATGCCCGCTCACACGGTGCGAATGGGGGCAAGGAAGAACCATGCGGCGATTGACCAAACTTCTTAAAATGGGGCGTATTTTTCTGGATTACCGGCAGCGGGCGCCGGTCGTGCACACCATGCCCATCCGCCTCTGGGTCGAGAGCTCCAGCATTTGCAATCTTCGCTGCATCATGTGCCCCAACAAGTGCATGAGCGCTTCCGAAAAAGGGATCATGTCCCTCGACCTGTTCAAGAAGATCGTGAACGAGGTCAAGGGCTCCATTAGCGATTTGTACCTGCACCATCGCGGCGAACCCTTCGTCAACCCCGCCCTGTTCGACATGATCACCTATGCCCGCCAGGCCGGCATCAAGACGCGCTTCCATACCAACGGAACCCTGTTGACCGAAGACCGCGCCCGCCGGCTGCTTGAAGCCGGACCGGACCTGGTGTCGTTCTCCGTCGACGGCTTCGACAAGGCGCCCTATGAACGGGTGCGGGTGGGCGCCACCTTCGAGACGACCATCGAAAATATCCTGAACCTGCTCCGTCTGCGGAAGGAGAAGGGCCTGCGCCGTCCCTACATCGTCATCGAAAAGATCGTCTTCAAGAACGACCCCACCCCCGCCGATCCGGCGAGGGCGGCGGCGCTGACCCGCCGGTTTGAGGAGGCCGGAGCCGACGAGATCATCTCGAAAGAGGAGTATATCTGGGCCGAGGAATCCTCACCGGAACTCCAGGAGCCGCCCGGCAAGATGGTCTGCACCTTCCCCTGGTATGCGGCCGTCATCTGCTGGGACGGTTCGGTCACCCCCTGCCCTCAGGATTTTCACGCGAAGATGACGCTGGGCAATGTCAGACAGAACACGTTGCGGGAAGTCTGGAACGGCCCCGCCTACCAGGATCTGCGCCGGCGCCTCGTCTCCGACCTGGGCTCGCTCGCGCTGTGCCACAAGTGCGACCGTCTGCGCCGCAAGACGGTGGGCGGTGTGCCGCTGCAATACATGTTCACCTTTCTCACCGATCACCTTGTGGGCTACAACCGGAGATGGCGCCGCCTGATCGGCACCTCCGAACGCAACGGATAGGAGCACCTCATCAAGATTCTCCTGCTGGCCCCCCATCCTTTTTACCAGGAACGAGGCACTCCCATCGCGGTCAACCTGCTTCTGCAGGCGCTCTCCGCGGGAGGTCACACCGTCGATGTGCTGACCTACCACGAGGGCGACAACGTCGCGCATCCCGGCCTCACGATTCACCGGATCCGGCGCCCGCCGTTCGCCAGCCGGGTTCCCCCTGGTCCGTCGTTCAAGAAGATCCTGTGCGATCTCTATATGCTGCCGAAAGCCCTGGCCATGGCCCGGCGGCAGCGGTATGACGTGATTCATGCCGTCGAGGAATCGGTCTACATGGCCCTGCGGATCCAACGGCGGCAGGGCACACCGTATCTGTATGACATGGACTCCTCCCTCGCGCGCCAGATTGCCGAGAAATTCCCCTGTCTCAAGGCGGGACTGCCGCTGCTGCAGCGCGCCGAACGAGCCGCCATCCGCAACGCGCTCGCCGTGGTTCCGGTCTGCCAGGCACTGGCCGATATCGCGAACGCGGACGGCGCAGGCAAGGTGTGCCTCCTCCGCGACGTCTCCCTCATGGAATCGGCGTCCCCCGCCGACGAAGAGGCCGTCCGGCAACTCATGCCCCCGCCCGGCTCACCGCGCTTCCTCTACCTGGGCAACCTGGAATCGTATCAGGGCATCGATCTCCTGCTGGACGGGTTTTCCGGATTCCGCTCCCGCGGCGGAAAGGGCAGCCTGATCATTGCCGGGGGCAAGCCGGACGACCTCCGGCACTACCAGGACAAGGCGGCTGCCCTGGACCTGGCCGCCGCCGTTCACTTCATCGGCCCCCAGCCCCTCCGCCGTATGGCCGCCCTGTTCGACGCGGCCGACGTGCTGGTGTCCCCGCGCATCAAGGGGAACAACACCCCCATGAAGATCTATTCCTATCTGGCTTCGGGCAAAGCCATTCTCGCCACCGATCTGCCCACGCACACGCAGGTGCTCACGCCGGACGTGGCCCGGCTGGCCCCGCCGCAAGCCGGCCCGTTGGCGGACGCCATGCTGCAACTGGCCTCGGACGCCGCCCTGCGCCAACAACTCGGCGCCGCCGGGCAGGCCCTGGCGCAACAGGCCTATTCGATCGAAACCTTCAACCGGACCGTGCAGGAGCTTTACGCCTGGGTCCAAGACAGGATTTCGGGACAACCATGAATCAGGAAACAGCACTTGGACGGGATTCACAGGATATCCTGTCATCCTGTCAGAACTCTTCTCCCCTGCCACTGCCCCGGGGCGCCCGCGTCCTGGTTACCGGCGGAACCGGCTTCACCGGGACCACCCTGCTGCGCCGCCTGGCCGAGCAGCCCGTCTCCCTTCGCGCCATCGCCCGCCGCACGCCCGATCCCGCCGTCTTCGGCGATCTCAAGATCGACTGGATTCAGGGCCAGGTCTACGACCCGGCGGTCGTCAAAGCGGCCGTTCAGGACGTGGATTTCATTTTCCACGTCGCCGCCGCGTACCGCGAATCCGGCCTCTCCGAGGCGGACTATCATAACGTTCATGTGGTCAGCACGCGTCTGCTGGCCGAGGCCGCCGCCAAGACCCCCGGATTCAAGCGCATGGTGCATGTGTCGACCGTCGGCGTCCACGGGCATATCGACGACCCGCCGGCGAACGAGACCTATCGGTTCAGTCCGGGCGACATCTACCAGCGCACCAAGGCCGAGGCGGAACTCTGGCTGCGGGAGTTCGCCCGGCAGTCCGGCCTGCCTTACACCGTCATCCGCCCCAGCGCCATCTACGGCCCCGGCGACCGCCGTCTGTTCAAAGTATTCAAGATGGCGGTTCAGCCGGTGTTCGTTTTGCTGGGACACGGGAAGTGTCTCTATCACCTGGTGCACGTCGAGGACCTGGTGCGGATGATGATCGGCGCGGCCAATCATCCCGCGACGTTGAACGACGTGTTCATCTGCGGCGATCCCGAAGCCATCACGCTGGAGCAGTTGGGCCGGATTGTGGCCGATGAACTGGGCCGTCCCTTCCGCGTGCTCCGGCTGCCGGCGTGGCCCGTGTTCCTGGCGGCCGACCTGTGCGAAGCCGTGTGCCGGCCCTTGAAGCTGGCCCCGCCGCTCTATCGGCGGCGGGTGGCCTTCTTCACCAAGGATCGTTCGTTCGACACCCGGAAAATCCGCACCGCGCTCGACTATCACTATCTCTACGATATCGAGCGCGGGCTGCGCGAAACCGCCCGCTGGTACGTCGACCAGGGCTGGCTCCGTCCGTAGGTTCCCGTTACCTCACCCGGAACAACCGTGCCGAATAAGGCTGCGGCAGCGAGACCACGAGCTTGCAGCCCTGGCTCTCCAGCCGGGCCTCTCCGGGCAAGGCCAGGGGATAAATCCGCTCCACCTCGCGGAACGCCTTGCGCAGCGGGAGCTCGCACACCGACGAGGTCCCGTTCAACCGCCACACCGCCACGAGGGACTCGCTCCCCAGATCCATTCCCAGTGACACCCAGCCATCCTGCAGCCGCGGCAAGCCGAGCGGCCAGAAAGGATGCGCGCCGGGCAGCTTCCGCCGGAAACTCTTGTAGCAGGCAATGCCTTCCTTCACCAACTCCAGCCGTTCGGGCGAGAGCTGCGCCAGGTGTCCACTCTGGTGGATGCGCTGGAGCATGGCGTTGACCATGTTGAACACGGTCTCCTCGGCATCGCCGCTCGCTATAGGGTAGGACCACACCGCGCACTGCTCCGGTGTGACGGCCGCCGCACACCCCGTGGCGATGGTGGCGTACTTCCGGTAATCCATCTGGTCGCTCGAGGACTGGATGCTGCACCGCGAGAGGAGCGCGTGATTCATCCTCAATCCGCCGCTGCTGCAATTTTCGATCACCAGCTTGGGGTAGCGCTTGAACGTCCGGTCCAGCCACGCCAGGTAAGCGAGGTTGTGCTGCAGCAGCCCCTCGCCCACGCTGGCCGCGCCGGTCTCGGTGCCGATACCGGCGTTGATGTTGTAATCCATCTTGATGTAGCCGGCCCCGTACTCCTCGACCAGGCGCTTTACCACGGCGTCACAATGCTTCACGACCATCGGGTGCCGGAAGTCGAGCTGGTAACGCCCGTTGTCGATCACCCGTTTGCCGTGCCGCATGAAGAAGCACTCGTCGGGCCACTGCGTCGCCAGGGGGCACTTGATGCCCATGACCTCCAGCTCCAGCCAGAGGCCCGGAATCATTCCGCGCTTCCGGATATGCCGTAATGGCTCCTCGATGCCGCCCGGGAAGCGCTTCTTGGACGGCAGCCACTCACCGACGGAGTCCCACCAGCTCCCGTCACCGTACCAGCCGGCGTCGATCACGAAGTACTCGCACCCCGCGCTGGCCGCCGCGTCGATCAGCGGAATCAGCTTCTCCGTCGTCGGGTCGCCGGACAGGCAGTTCATGTAGTCGTTGAAGATCACCGGGCAGTTGCGGTTGTCCGCGTTGGCCCGCCGGGTGCGCCGCCGATAGTCCATCATCGTGGCCGTCGCGGCTTCGAACCCGCCCGCCACGCTCACCACGGCCACCGGTACCGTCTCGAAGGTCTCGCCCGGCTGCAAGGGCTTCCACCAGTGATGCAGCGACTCCACCGGTCCGCTCAGCATGAGATGGAGCGTGTTGGGCAGGGTTCCCAGCTCGGCCACCCAGGAACCGTTATGCTCGATTTCCCACATCAGGGTGTGACCGGCTTCCGTGTTCTCAATGGCGCCCATCGAGAGATAGTTCGAGGTGGTCCACGTGCCCGTGCCGGTGAAACGCAGCGTCTTCATCGAGAATCCGCTGAATTCATCGAGACCGAGTTCGGGGAGGCGGTACGCCTTCCACTGCCCCTCGCCCATCCAGGCGTTGTGCGGCACATGGAGCTTCACCTTCCGGTCCCAGCGGGCCAGCCCTTCCTTGGCCACCCCGTTGAGGGCGAAGGAGGAGACGAACTCCAGGCCCTGCGCTTCCTTCCCCGTGTTGCGGATTTCGGTCCAGCAGCGAACGGCGGGAAGCCCTTTGTAGAACTGCAGGTGCGAAACGACGCGGAAGCGGTCTTCATCGCGCTGCACCACCTCGACCTTCAGGCCGGTCGCGTTGCGTTTCTGCACGATGGTCTCGAGCTTGAGGCGGCTGCTCACGCTGCCGCCCGTCAGTTTCTCGCCGTGGTGATCGCACTGGTTCTCGCCGGTGCAGTGGATTTGCGCGATCCGGTACTGCCGTTTCGCCCCCGCATCGCCCACGGTGGCGGGATCGAAGGGCTCGGGCCCGAGGTGCAGGAGCGCCACGGCCCCATCCTCGAGCTTCTCAAGCACCAGGTTCAATCCGTTCTCGGAAATGGTGGTCACCGCAGCCGCCGCCTTCTTGCCAGTCTCTTTCGTCATGATCTTATCCTCTCGTTGGTTCGGGTAGTATGCCATGCGATCGAACAATATCAAGACGCCGGAACTTTCCTTCTCCGGCGCCTTGATGGCGCGACAGCGCCATCCTTCGGAGTGCGGCAGTTC
>CAYOIT010000096.1:9930-17024 GCA_964404035.1 uncultured Verrucomicrobiota bacterium
CCAAGGCGGCTCCGCCGCAGGGAGAAAACCATCACGATGAAGTCGGGCTTGCTTGCCGGCAATGATCGTATACCATGTGACCGTTATGAGTCTCAAAGCCACCACGCGTTTTCCTGGCGGCAATGCTGCCGATATCGAAATCCTCTCCGACGGGCCGGTTCCGGAGGTGCGCTTCGCCTCCGATCCGTGCGGCGGCCCCGAGGTCATGTGGTTCTACTTCCGCCTGGAAGAAACCGCCCCCGACCCTGCGACCCAGACGAAAGTGCGGTTGACCTGGACCTATTTCGACAACGTGCTGGGGGCTAAGGAGTCAGCGGACTGCATCCCCGTCTGTCTCGTCCCCGGCCAATCCTGGACGCGCCTCAAACGGGGCGAGGAGGCCCGCACGCCCGACGGGCGCCGTCAGCTCTCCTGGACGATCCCGCATCCCGCGCCGTTCGTCGAATTCGCCTTCTGCTTCCCCTATGGCACCTCCGACGTCAATGCCGTGCTGGACCGTACCAAGGACTACTGGCAGGCGGCCCCCATCGGCCTGAGCCAGGGCGGACGCCGGATCCTGCGTCTGCACAATGCCCCCGGCACGCCGGGCGGCACCCAGCCGGGCATCTACATTGTGGCCCGGCAGCATTCGGGCGAGACGCCCGGTTCGTGGGTGCTCGACGGCTTCCTGCGGCACTGGGCCCAGATGCACAAGGGCGCCTATGTCATCTGGACCGTGCCGCTGGCCGATATCGATGGCGTCGTGGCCGGTCATTACGGTAAGGACGCCTTCCCCTACGACCTCAACCGCGCCTGGGGTCGGCCCCCGATGCGCCATGAGACCCTGGTGATCCGCCATGATGTCGAGCGTTGGAAGGCCCATTGCCGGCCGATTCTGGCGCTGGATTTGCACGCCCCCGGGGCCTGTGAACGGGACGGCGTCTACGCCTACGTGTCCAAGGATCCGAACGCGCCGCTGGCCGCGGAGGAAACGAAGTGGTGCAACGTGTTCCAGAACGAGTTGCAGACGGAGTTCGCCGCGCCGGAGTTCAAGCGCACGGCCAACTATGCCTCCCGCTGGGAGACGCCGGGGTTCGCCACCTATATGCGTGAGGAGATGGGCATTCCCGCGCTCAGCATCGAGACGCCCTATTCCCAGGTCTCAGGCAACGTGCTCACCCAGAAAAGTTACCGTGAGATCGGCCGCCGCCTCGCACTGGCCATTCTGCGCCGGCACGGCTAATGCGGTAACCTGCCCAACCAGGTGGACGCCGGTGGACAAGACATTCCATCGATGTCTGGTGAAGCAGTTCCCTTACGCCCTGATCTACACGGTTGAGGATCAAGTCCTGATCATTATCGCTGTGATGAATCTTCACAAACGTCCCGGATTACTGGCGGAACCGATAGACGACTGACTTGAACTCCTTTTTTGGCGTGTCTCTTTCCGGAGGTGGCACGGGTGTCTCACCCGTAGCCTCTTCTCTTCATTCGCTTGCCCGGTTGCCTGGGCGACGGGTTGGAAACCCGTGCCACGCCGGGTTGTGGGCATGGCCCGAGTGGAGCGCTTACACGGTCTTGCGTGTGTTGTTCTGGAGCCGGGACGAGGGCGTCCCGGCTCCAGCTATCTGGTTTTCTTAGTGAGTGGGTATTTCATGGGTCAGACCAGTATGTAACTCCCGGATTTGCGGTTGCCCGTGCGCGCTACGAGGCCGGCTTCGATCAGAGGCCGGAGCAGATCCAAGGCGCCCTGTTTCGAGACTCCAATCGCGTCCCAGATCTCTCGCGGTGTCATGCTCTTACGTTCTGCCAGGACTTGCAGCAGACGTTCCTGTTTGGGGCGGAGAACGAGTTTCTTGTGCCGCGACAGCGCGGATAGGTGCTGCAAGCGCGTCCATACGCGGTCCAGCGTGAGCAGCAGGCCCTCGGCCGTGTACTCCAGCCATCCTGTCAGATCGTCGCCCTCGCGACGAACCGCCTGCAACCTCTCATAGTATCGCGCCCGGTCTTCCCAGTAGAACTCGTCCACGGAGAAGATGTGGTGCGTGTCGAAACCGCGCCGGTACAGCTCCCAAAGCGCCAGGGCCCTGCCCATACGTCCGTTGCCATCGGCAAAGGGATGGATGGCCTCGAACCGATAATGCAGAATGGCCGAACTCAGGATGGGCGTGAGATCGCCGGCCGGCCCGTTCCACCATGCCAGCAATTCACGCATGAGCCCAGACACGTCCTCCGGATTGGGCGGGATATACGGCCCGACCCGCATCCGGATTGTCCGGTATCTGCCCGAAGTGCCCTGGTCCATGACACCGGTGGCGATGATCCCGTGCAGCTTCAGAATGAGGTCATGGTCAATGGGGGTGAGCCCAGTGTGGCGCTCGATGAACCGCAGACCGGCGAAGTAATTAAGCACTTCACGCCGGGCACGGTCTGCCGCAGTTACGACCTCCCGCCCTTCCTCGATGGCCCGCACTTCCTCCAGTGTGAGAGGATTGCCTTCGATGGCGGTGGACGAATGAGCGTTTCGCGCGCGGGAGTCCAGTTGAAGAGCGGGCATCCAGGGAACTTCGACCGTCGCCGAGACGATGCGTTCCCGAATCGTGGCAATCCGTTCCACGTGCTGCAACAGCACTGCAGAAATGGTGAATATGGGCTGGTAACTCATCGTTGATGCACCGGTAAGTCAAGCATAAGTCCAGTTATTGGTCAAGTGGGGTCCTTCGACGGCTTCACCTCGCCAAACACCTGCCGCAGCAGGGCGGCAGGAAGGCGGTCCAGAGTGGCAAGTTCGCTTCCAGTGCCGTTCTGAGGACTGTTGCCTCGGTGAGCTGACATGCCGCATCACCTACCCTCACGACGGCGACGTCAGGCTCTGCATATCCGCCACGTACACCCTTCGGGATCCCCCCGTAAAGGCGTTGAAGGTGACATAGCGCCACGTGCGATCCCAGGCCGGATGCGCGTCCACGCGCATCGCGGCTACGCCGCAGGACTGGTGGGTATTGATCCGGACAACGACCTCTTCCGCCCCGGTCTGCAGATCGACCCAGCGCAGGGGAATCGTGCCGTCGCCAAAAGCCGTCGCTTCCTTGGTGTAGGTGTCCGTCAGCAGGTGCTTGCCACCGGGATAGACCGTCGGATGCCCCGACCCCGTCACGTGATCGAGCATCTTGCGCAGACCGCTGCCGTCGGCGTTGACCTGAACAAAGCGCAGGCAATCACGGTCAATGTTGAGGTTCATCGAGATCTGTTTCCCATTGGGGAACCAGGTCCCATGATGACCGCCCTTCACCCATTCCTCCGGCCCCACGGCGCAATGCACCGGCCCGCCGGCCAACGGCAGGGTCACCCAGGCGTAACGCACGGCCACAAAATCGGCATTGAACATGTCCAGCACGGGGTTCTCCCGGACGGCGAACCAGCGCAGGCTCAGCATGAGACAGTCGCCCTGGGGGTTGAACTTGCTATGGAACCCGTAGATCTCGCAGCGGTCGGGCTGCTCGATACGAACCGGCGGATCCGCCTTGGCCAACAGCTCGCGGATGGAGATCAGCAGACGGCTCTTCCCGGTCGCCGTATCGGTAAGAAAGAACCCGTCGTCGTCGCTCGGGCCGACATGCCGGGGAACGAGCTCATCGGGAATCAGGACCCCGTAACCGGGTTGGGTTCTCCGCATGGTCGTCATGTTGGCGGAAATCAGCCACCGGCCGTCCGGCGACGCATGGTACACGGTCCCTTCCATCCGCTCCCGTTTGCCCGTGGAGGGATCCAGTTTCCAGGCGAACGGCTGCCAGGTGGCCGTATCCACATCGTTGAAGAAGAGCTCGCGATCGGTTCCGCCCCAGTTGATATTGGCGCCCATCTGAGGCTCCCAGCCGCACGACTGGGCGACCACACGATCCTCGCCGGTGACGAGGTCGATCACGCAGATATTGCCCGCCTCGCCGGGCCTGGGCGGATGATCCTCAAAGGGCAACTGGAAAAGGGCCATGTAACGGCCCGACGGGCTGATGGGGGACGTATCGAAGAACCGATGAATGCAGCCCTTCCGCTCAGGCGTGATACACCAGACCGGAACACGCGGCGAATACTCTTCGTATCGAGGAAAGCAACTGAACAGGTTTGTGTGCATGCCCCTACCTACCAAACCGCCGCGCCAAAGGTCACGCCTTCTCTTTGGACTTACACCTCAACCTTGAATTCATGAATCCCCGGCCCCGAAACCTTCCTCTTGCAGCCCGGCAGATCCGCCGTCACCACCATCCCGGCCGGAACCTCGATCCGCAAATCGGCCTTCCGGCCTTTCCGGTGCCAGGCCGCCTTGAGCAAGCCTTGCGGGGTCGGGATGACGGCTTCCGCCTGATCGATCCCTTTGACCATCACCGGCGCCCATCGGACTTCGCGCCAGGCGGGAGCCGACTGCTTCAGCCCTACCAGGATATTGACGAAATGATAGGACGGATGGGCCGTCCAGGCGTGGCTGCACGAACTGCCCGCTTTTTCATTCCACTCGTACCCTTCCCACGTGGTCCCGGTGGGCAACATGGGCGCCCATTTCCGGCGGATGAAATCGATGACCTCACTGCCATGGCCAAGCTCATGCAGGCATTCGAACAGGTTCGTGCTCCAGAAGGCGGAAGGCACCGCACAGGTGAGTTTCCCATCCTTTAAGGACGGCAGGAGCCGTTTCTTAAGCATCGTCGCCGCCGCCTCCGGCTTCAGTTTCAGCAGGAGGGCCAGCACCTGATCGTGAACAGAGGACTCGCCGACCGGTTTGCCCCCCGCGTCCAGACAAGCCATGAACAACCCGTCCTTGGCGCTGTAGCATTTGGAAAGGATCAGCTTGCGCCGGGCCTTGATGTCCCGCCTCACACGATCGAAGTCCTTTTCAAGACCGGCGGCCTGCAGCAGCCGGGCATAGTGCTCGAGCGTGTACAAGTGCCAGAGGTTGAGGAACACGGGTACTCCTTCCCGCGGCAGGGGTGCCCAGTCTTCGAACAGCCAGAACCGCTTGTCGTTGATCAGCAGGCCATCCTCGCCGCGCGCCTCCGGCGTCTCGAAATAGTGCAGCACCTGCTTGATCCGGGCGTGCTGTTCACGGAACAGTTTCAGGTCGCCCGTCTGCCAGTAATAGTCCCATACCGTCAGGATCCAGGTCAGGGAGAAGTCCGGGAGGATGCACCAGCCGGAGCAGGTGGGGGCATGGCCATAGGTGAGCCCCTGCGGCGCCATCTGGGCCGCGATCGAACGGATCCCGCGCGCGAGCAGCCGGGGATCCCCATCGAGGTGGAACGTATTGCGCACCTGAACCCTGGCGTCACCCCACCACTGGGCCTGCTCGCGCCAGGGGGTGTCGACGTAGGCATCGATCGCGCAGATCTGCTGCGTCCGCCGGCAGCTGTCGTAGATCCGGTTCAGAGTGTCATCCGAACACTGGAACCCGCCCTGCATGGTGAACGGGTAGAGCGCTGTGCGCCAGGAGAGCCTGACTTTCAGCGGCTGAACGCTGTCGCGGACGACCACGGTGATGTGGCGAATGCCCATGATATGGAAGAATTCATGGCGGCTCGTGCCGGCGGCGGGACGGAAACGACCGGCCAACGCCACCATGCAGGCTCCGCCCGGCGGCGGGAAATCCGGGATGCCGTTGCGCAGATTCTGGTGGTAATGGAAATCCACAATCTCGTCGCCAGCCGCCCCCTCAACCTCGACGTTGAGCGTGCCCACGGACTGCTCCCCGAGGTCGATCGTGATCGCGCGGAACCGGCCCTTGCCCGCCGCCGCCACGGGAATCTCCAGGGCGCTTGCCGTTCGCCGCGTTTCGACCACCGGCCCGGTCTCCCAGGTCTTCACCGTGGGCCATTCATGCTCGATGAAGTGCCAGGAGAGGTTCTGGCAGGTGCGATACTCGCCGCGGCAATCACCCGTACCATGCGCGGTCACCACCGCCGGGACCACCGGTTCCTCCCGCAGCAGGGGGATGCCTCGCGGCTCGACCCCTTCCCAGGGCGGCTGTCCAAACGGCATCGTGCTCATGTTCTGGGCGGGGCCGGGAAAATACTTCCTGTTCCAGTCCGTGGGCGGCTGCTCGGAAACGATCCACTCCCGGTCGTCGGCGGCCGCATTCCAGTCCTCCTGGAAATCAAGTTGCATGGACAGCCGCGCGGTGTCGGTCTTGTGGGCGGGCGTGCGGCGCATGAGCCAGGCGGCGCTCGTGATGATGTGGATGTCGCCCCAGTCCGCGGCGCAGAGGAACCCGGCCTTGGTCTGGTGCAGGTATTGGAAGGTGCTGATCCCGGGGGTGTAGGCCTCAACCGCGAACCAGTTGTGGCCGGGTCTCAGATACTTCCGGACATCGACGTTATCGAAAGGCCAGTGCGACTGGTACCCGCGCGCCGGCCCGCGGCACACATAGGTGCCATTGATGTACAGCCGGTAGCCCTTGTCGGCGGTCAGGTACAACGGGGCCGTTTCCGGCAGCTCCGGCAATTCGAAATCGTAGCGGAACTGGGCGAAGTGGTTGTACAGATACATGTAGGCTTCGGGCCAGATCCAGGTCGCACGGCTCAGGGGATGAGTCTCGGTAATCGTCATGGAGGTGTCTCTCTTGGTTGTCATCAAACGCGTTCGGCGGAAGATAACTCTCTTCCCTCAAAAAATACACTTCTTTGCATCGATCTTTGGTAGAGACGGACCGCCGGGCCGTCCGCGAGGTAGTTGGGTCCTGGCCTGCTTTTTGGCTGAGATAATCTGGGTTAGACACCACTGATAGGGAAATGAGGAAATCCAGGCGGGAGAAACCCAATGTTGCGGCATTTTTCCGGCGTGGAATACACCCCGGAGAAAATGCCGCAACCCTTTTCCGAAAATCTCGGAAGGAAACCAGTGAGAGCTTCCCAAACTTATCAGGTATCACACCGATAGCACGTTGCCTTTCTTAATGGAGATCCGGATTCCGAAAGCCTCGTTTGGCGATGTATTCGTCTGGTGTCCACCAGACGAATACGTCGCCAAATATGGTCTCTTCAATTCTCGATTTTTTCATTTCCCCATCAGTGGTGAAGACGTCTTCTGCCTGCCTTTCGATCGGAATTCCCGGGCTCGCACCCTTGACC
>CAYOIT010000097.1:0-16897 GCA_964404035.1 uncultured Verrucomicrobiota bacterium
TGATCGGGAGCGGGATCGGCGGGCTGACCGCCGCCGCCATCCTGGCCAAGGCGGGCCTCAAGGTTACCGTGTTTGAAGCCCACGGGCAGCCGGGCGGTTATCTCAGCGGATTCGAGCGCAACGGATTCGCTTTCGATACCTCGGTCCAGTGGCTCAATCAGTGCCATGCCGAGGGGTTCGTCACCCGGTTGTTCCGCCATCTTGGCGACGATGCGCCGCGGTGCGAGCCGCTCACGCGCATCAGCCGCATGAAAGGGGCGGGATTCGATTACCTCCTGACCACCCACCCGCTGGCCCTGCGGGATCGTCTGATCCTGGATTTTCCCGCCGATGCTGATGGAATCCGCGCGTTCTTCCGCGATGCGCAGGCGCTGGGGCGGCGGTGGGGCCAGTTAAACGATCGGATCCGGACCAGTGAGAGCATGGCGATTCCTGAGAAGTTGCGTCATGGACTCCGGATGCTGTGCTGGTGCGGACCGATGCTGAGGCATATCCGCGTGACGGCAGACAAGGGTGTGGCGCGGTATTTTCGCAGTCCTGAACTGCGGCGGGTATTCTCGTGGCAGGAGAGTTTCTTGTCCATGTTGATGCCGGTGGCCTGGGCCTTCACCGGGAACTTCCACGCTCCCCCGCGCGGCGGCAGTCGCGTGCTGGTCGATTGGCTATGCCGGAGCATTGAAGCCTCCGGTTCGACCGTGGTCCTAAGTCGACGGGTCAGGCACGTGCTGGTGAACGGGCGTCGGCAGGTTACGGGCGTGCGCCTGGAAGACGGGCAGACCATGCAAGCCCGGCACGTGGTGTCGGCCGGAGACCTGCGCACGCTGTACGACGAGATGCTGCCTCCGGCCGCTGTGCCCGCCAGGTTGCGGACCGCGGTGCGTCATGCGGACCTTTACTATTCCCTCTTTACCGTGTTCCTGGGCCTGGATTGCGACCCCGCTGAGTTGGGGTTTGGCGAGGAAATCCTCTACCTGACGCGGGACGGTGTCGCCCGTGACGAAAATTACGGCGGCGATCCCGAAAAGACGGCGCTTACGGTGCTGGCCCCGTCCATTCGCGACCCCTCCGCGGCGCCGGCCGGGAAGGGGGCGCTGACCATTCACTGTCCGGCCCTGATGCAAAGCCATGAGGCCTGGCACACGGAGGCGGGGCTGAAGCGCGGTGAGGGGTACCGGGCGTTCAAGCGGCAGTTCGCGGACGTTCTGATCCGGCGCGTGGAGGAAGAATTTGCGCCCGGCCTGCGCGCGCACATTGAGCTGATGGAAGCCGCCACACCGGTCACCTACTGGCGTTACACCGGCAACGCGGAGGGCACCATCATGGGGACCCGACCGACCGGCCGTAATATCCGCGCGTTGGTGTCCCGTTGCCGGACCCCCGTGCGGAATCTCTATCTCGCCGGGCACTGGGCGGACTACGGTGGCGGTGTGCCGGTGGCCATACAGACCGGGGCCAATGCCAGCCTGATGATCCTGAATGAGCGGCGCATGCCCGCCGGCCAAGTGTTGAAAGATGTGCTGGACGGGAAAACCGGGGCCCGCGACTCCTCCGGCTGAATCTCTCGTTGGTTGCACCGTGACACAGCAAGCCGGTCGCGCTGTACTGCCTGAAGGTGGCCTTTCGGTGCTTGGTGAACCTCGGGTGAACCTCGCGGGTTCACAGTTGTCCTTTGCTAACGGTTCATCTAATCTGACCATTGTCCGGGGCCGAACCCCCATGAGTTCGCGCCCATACTGCGCGACTACGGCAGATGTCGGGGACGGCTTCACCTTCCGTGTTGTGCGGCGTTGGGCGGGAAAGGAACCGATGACAAGGATTGCTCAGTGGTGTGAACGGATGGCGAGAAGGTGTCTGCGGGCCGTGTGCGTGTTCATCATGACAGGGCCAGCCTTTGCCGCGGAGGTTTCGACGTTTGCGATAGGCCGATCATCTCAACCCGACCTCTATTATGCGCCTGCCTTTTTGCATGGCGCTTATGCCTTCGAGTACATTCGCATCACGTTTAACGCCGATGTGCTCGTCGATTTTTATGATCTGCAACTGCAGGCCGTGGGCGTTGAAAGCAATGTGATTGCGGCGACGGGGTTCAGCTACGACCCGGCCACGCGGGCGGCAATTTGGACCGTCGCCGGGCAGGCTACGCTGCAGAATGCGCGGTACCTGGCAACGCTGACAGGCGTGCATGACGCCGCCGGCGGTCTGCTTCCCGGCGGTATTTACACCAACAGCTTCAGCATCCTGACCGGTGACGTTACGGGTGACGATCAGGTTAGTGCGCTGGATCCTCTCATTCTGATCAACCACATCAATGGCGGGTTGCCCTATCAGCCAGCCCTGGATGTCAACTGGGACGGCGTCATCAGCCCGGTAGACGTACTTATCGTCATCGACTTTCTGAACCAGTATGGCGACACAAACCTTGCAGCTCCCGGGGCCTACAGGACCGTACCCATGGATCCTTTTGCGAAACCCGTGATTAAGGCCATCCATAAGGTGCAGGACAATATCGTAGTCGCGTTCTCGGGTGTGCCGTCGGGGCGGCAGGCAAGCATCACGGGAAAGGCACTTCTTTCGGATGTCGAATGGTATGCGGTTGTGGATTTCGAAGTAACGAACGGCCTGCGTGCGGTCTCGTTCCCGTGGCTTCCCCATTTGTCTTCTGAATTCTACAAAATGTCCGTGCGGTGATCCTGGCGCCCGTATCCGGGCGCTGTTGCTCTGAGGCCGCCGTCGGGACGTCGCCCGGCGCCCTGAAGCTCATTGACAAGCTTAGCGCCCTTCTACTAGGTTCGTAACGTTGTACTAAAACGTGAGACGGCCTCAAGCTCATGGAGGGACATCCACGAACCATGAATGAGATCTCTGGCAGGTTTATGATGGGAGGCGCGCGGCCTGTTCGGGTAGGTGATCCCGACGGCAAGGCCGGCGGCGCGTTGGACAGGTGTGATGCCGAGGCGGCCCGTGTTCTTGGGCGGGAGAAGGTCGCCACAGGGACGGGCATCAGGATGAAGCCGTCCGTGCCGACGGCAGTGCTTTTGGCGCTGGCCTTCGTGTGTGTCCTCCCCTGGTGTGTCGACGCTGCCGATACGGAAACGGGGACCAACGGGCCGGCCTCCGTTGAGCGTGTCAACCGCAAGCTCGGCTTGCCGCTATGGGAGGGCACGAATCTCTGGGAGAGTTCGGCCGCCGCCACGGCAAGCCGCCTTGGGGCGCGAGTCGAGTCGAAGACTCCCAAGGAGTGCACCTACAACGCGAGGCCCCCGCTGGTGTTCGGCGTCAAGCCCGAGGTCCTGAAGCTGACAGGCAAAGAGGGCAAGGTGGCTTCACTGATGATCATGTATGCGAACAAGGGCGACACGCTCGGACTCAGGCCGGGGGTGGGGCGGCCGATGGCGGAGAATGATTTGCGCACCGCGGTCAAGGACTTCCAGAAACGCGATGCAGCCCTCGACAAGACGATCCGGGGCCAGGCCGACGAGATTGAGGATGCCTTGGCCGGGTTGTTCGGCAAGTGCGACCGCACCCGGTTCGCACAAGGCCTCAAGACCGCCGAGCACGTGAAAGCTTGGCGCTGGAACGGGCATGCCTTCCTGTTGTCGGAACAGCATGACGCGGGGCTTTCGTTGCGCATCGTGCCCCAGGACGTCATAGAGGAGAAGCGCCGTGTCGTGCGGGTGCAGGGCGCGGATCTCAAGGCCGCTCTCCTGAAGAACGTTGAGGCGCGTGACAACGGCGACGTGGTCATCACGGGCATTCCGATGATCGACCAGGGCAAGAAGGGGTATTGCGTGCCTGCGACCTGGGCCCGGTACATGCGGTACATGGGGATGGAGGTTGACGAGTACGCGCTGGCCAACGCGGCGGGCACCAAGCGAGGCGGCGGCACTGCGGTCGAGGCGATGGTGGTGGCCGCCGGCGCGGTAGCCCGGAAGAACCAGAGGGCCATCAAGGAAATTGCAGGCCCCATCAAGTTCAGCGACATTGCAAAATCGATCAAGAGCGGTCTGCCGCTCATGTGGCGAATGCACGCGGTGGGGCCGTTTAACGGGACGGGGCTTTCCGCTGACCGCATGGGCAAGCGGTCGGCGGCAGAATGGAAGAAGGATCCGGCGCTGCGGGAAATGCGGCGGCAGGCCTATCGGCTGGCAGGCGACGCGGAGAACCCCCACATGTGCATGATTATCGGATACAACCCCGATACCGAGGAGGTTGCGACTTCCGACTCCTGGGGGCCGGCGCACGCGGAGAAGTGGTACACCTTTGAGGAGGTGATGGCGGTGTCGGCCCACAAGCTCTACTACATCAAGTGGTAGTGCAAGCCGGGGACACACGCGACTCCTGGGCTTCCGGGGTCATCCGCGGGAGTGGCGCGGTGGCTCTGAGGCGGTGGTATCATCTGGCCCTGACCCGGAGGCAATCAGCCGTGTATCGGTTTGCCGATGGTTCCCTGCTGGCGACGGGATGGTCGAGCTCTGTCATTGGAAACAACTACCCGCTTTCCGTTGGTTTCCCGGCTAATGGTGTTGAGTATGTCAACGCCGTCGGGAGGCTCCCCATGGCGGACAGCCTGATCCTCTCGACCACATGGTCAGAACAGGCCACGCTCTGGACACAGAATGAACACTTCGCAGGTTTGCCCGGCGTCGAATACCGAACAGCCCGAACCAAGGCACCCAGCGCACGCCGCACGCCGCGCCGCTGATTGGGGAAATCCCACAATGGGAGCCCGTGCCAGCACCCTGTTCGGCAGGTATCGTCTGAAGCCGCGCGGAGCGCGCCTCGGGGTGAACCCTCGGCGGGTCCGCCCGGCAGAATAGGTATTACACGCCGAATGCATTGCCGGCATGATGACCGCATATATAAGTCACATGACCGTGTAATAAGGTCACGTGATGCCTTTCGGAGGGCAGTCAATGATTGAGGGGATCCTTGGATCAGTCAGTTGCGAGAGGGTTCTGGTGTTTCTCTGCGCACGGAAGGAGGGATACGCCAGGGAAATTGCCCGTTTCTACGAGACGGATGTCGCCCCTGTTCAGAAGCAGTTGGAAAAGCTGGAGCTTGCGGGAGTCCTGGTCAGTCGAACAGCGGGGAGAACAAGGCTTTACTCCTTCAATCCAAGGAATGCATTCCTCAAGGAACTGGGCGCGCTTCTGGAGAAGGTCATTTCATTCCTTCCTCCGGATGAACGAGAACGCCTCGTCATGATTCGACGCCGACCGAGGAGAAAAGACAAACCACTGTGATTATGGCGGGCGTGCAGATGTGCGCTGCGTTCATCTCATATCTGGGCGGATATCTCGGGACTCGGGCCATGGTGAGGCTTTACGGTTCCGGTATGCCGGGGCCGTCTGCGACAGAGGCATGTGCGAGAGCGGGACTGTGGTTGCTCCTTGTCCCTCCCGTTTGGGCCACCATCATCCTTGTCAGAACTCAACGGGAAGCGCCGACCTGGGAACTCATATTCTGGTTCGTCCTGGCTGTCGTGTTCTCGCTTTTCGTCGGTGGTTGTGGAATCATTGCGGCCATAGGATCACTTGTCGTCGTGTGAAGAGATTCCGGACGGGATGAGATTGCCAACTACGGCGTCGTGGCTAGCGTCCGCTCCGCTCCCCAACCACATGCCGGCCGTGGGGCAACAGAACAATGATCTGGAAAATGCTATCTCGCAACGTCTACAAGAGTGATGTCACCCTCATCGATCAGTTGAGCGATACCCCTGAGACCACCTTTTGGTCCAAGTGGTTTGGAGGCATCACTATTCCGATTGTCGTCGGACTCTACGGCGTGGCGTGCATCGCCTCCCGCCAAGCTGTGTTTTCTGGATCGAACGCATCGATTGACCTCAGCGGTAAAGCGGCGGTGGTCTTTGGCGCCGCTTGGATCAGTGGCGCTTGCTTTCTCCACTTCCACTATTTCTGGCCCACTTTAAAGCGACTCTGCGTGCTGACCGATCTAGGGAAGACGATATCTTTGCTGTGCCTGATAGGGACTGGTGGTTACGTGGGATGGTCGATAATCATGGGGTAGATCCGGAGTGGAGCGCAACACGGTGGCCTCGGTACGGGTGCCCGTGACCACCTACGTTGCGCCAAGGGGAAGATCAGATGGAAAGGTGGCTAGATACGAAGGCCAGTTACTGGGCATGCGGCTCCCTGTTTCTCGCCGTCTGTGTGATTACCTATGCCGCCTGCATCCAGTGTGGCGCACCGCATCCCACCCGGACGGTAATGATTGTGGCAGTCGGCTTGGTCGTGGCGATTGTGATGATCGGGTTGCTGTTTGCGGTAGTGTTTGCGCCATTGCTGATGTTGATCGGGCGGTTATCGGGCAGACGGAACGATAAGACGCACAACCTACCGGCGCAAACGACGGTCAAGCCCGAGCCTAGCCGGTAGCGTTGTGACAAGAGAATGATATGAAGTGGATGGTCAGCGGAATCGCGGTGCTCCTAATCACGGCGGGCATTCTCGCTTTGCCGGGGAGGACCGAATGGCAATGCCTCCAGTGTTTGGCCGTGTTCGACCATCACATTAACTGTGCCGGCCATGTCGCCATGGTGGGACAGGACGGCATCGTCTCTAACAAGGTCTGGCAGCGGAAATACATTCTCGACATGACGCCGGAGAAGTACCTGCGTTGCCCCACCACCGGCACGAACTACGTCCTCACCTTCACAGTCGGCGAGCACCCCTACTGCCCGATCCATGGACACCTGATCGAGAAATGCAACGTCCGGCCCCATCAGACATCTAAAATCGACATTGTCAGAGGCGTCGTCCCGTTCATCTGCATCTTTATCGCAATCCTGCTTGCTGTCATAGTCGGAATCGTGGCAATCGTAAGAAGGATTAGGATGACAAAAGGGAAGTCACAACCAGCAACACCACCCTATTCGGAGCCCGCTGCGCGGCCACCTCAAGGGTGAGTTGCGCCGTTGGCAGAGGGGTGACAATGGAAGTGATACCATGTTAAAGCGCCTGACTGCGGAGCTGGCTCGACTCGGATTATGCCGACGGGTAGAACGGCTGGCAGAACAGGATTGCCATTGCCGGGAATGGGTCTATGATTGAGGCCATGATCAGCACTGAGGACAGGCAGTCGATTCGGGACTTGGCGGCCAAATATGCCGTGAAACGGGTTCTGTTGTTCGGGTCTGCCGCCAAACAGGAACGCGGCTACCGCGACATCGACCTGGCGATCGAGGGAATCCGGCCGGGGGACTTTTTCCGTTTCTACGGCGAGCTTTTGGGATGCCTATCGTTGCCCGTGGATCTCGTGGATCTTTCGAAGCCGGGACGCTTTGTTGACCTGATTCGCCGGGAAGGGATTCCCATTTATGGCTGAACTGCAGGAACGCGTTCTGGCCGAAGAACAGAACATTGCCCGTGCGCTTGACCAGATGCCGCAAGCGAACCGGCTTTGCGAGTTGAACGAGTTGGAATTGGCGGGCACGGCGGCGTTCCTTCACAACTTCTACTGCGGCATCGAGAACATCCTGAAGCAGGTGCTGGTCGATTGCGGTGCAGCGTTGCCCGATGGCCCATCCTGGCATCGTGATCTTTTGAGACTCGCCCAGCAAAAGGGTGTCCTGAAGGCCGCGACGTCGGAAGCCTTGCTGCCGTTTCTGGCCTTCCGGCACTTCTTCAGCCACGCATATGCCCTGGATCTTGAGCCGGAACGAATGGAGGCGCTGGTGGCTGGCGCTGGGCAGGTGTTTGACCTGGTCCGTCGCGACGTGAAGGTCTTCATGGGCGCCATGGGGTGATTGTCGGGCATACCGGCTAAGCCCGAGCAACTGTAGGAGCCGGAGCAACATGATAGACGCAGCCATCGAGGAGATTCGCGACCGGCGGCGCCAGTTGTGGCGGGGGAGGTACGCAGGGTCGCCGAGCCGCTTCGTCCATGACGCGCAAGATTGTCAGAAGGCGCATTCCGCGCACGTTGTGAACCTGCGTAAGGGCCTGAACGCTGACTATAGGAGTGTGTGCGCGACGGGGAACGGCAAGTGAACCTGTTTTGGAGAGTACTTGCCGTTGCCACACTATTAGGAGTGGCGAGTTGGGATCGCACCTCGGCGGCGGAACTTCAGGCCCGAGTGGTGAGTGTGTCAAACGCCTCAATCTCGGCCACAGGCATGGTACAGACTTTAATTGCGGTTTCGGAGCGGATCAGGGCAGCGGGGATCACAAGCCCGGAATGTCAGGTGCTCTTGGACCTTTCGTTGCCACGAGTATGCCACTACCCGTTGGGGAGAGATGAGGGGACCCCCCCGGTTCATGTAGTGAACAGGTTTGTAGAGCATGCCGCACAGTACCAGCTGCGCCGATTTCAGGAGCTGGCTACGAATAGGGTCTGTTTTGAGGCCTGCAATCTTCCTGTCGCAAGATTAGTGAAACTGTCGGGCGCGCTGCTCGGACTCACGCAGGAGGCTACTCCCGAAGGGTTCGTGTTCCGTTTACTGCCGAAAGAGGTGCAAGTCATTCCGCTGCGAATGGCCGATGAACGGAAGGTCTGTGAATTAGGTCAGGACCTGCGACTTGAGGAGTATGAGGGGCTTGGACTCATCATCACAAATGGATCTATGGTGTACGTAGTGTGCGACGAGATGGCAGCCCCGCTGGTAAACGCTTCGAGGGAAACGGAATCACGGCTCGACAAACGGCACATCAATTCCCTGACGAATCGGACTGGTCGCGCGGCAAGTGAGTAATCATCTTCCCCATAAACGCGGGATTGCCCATAATGACTCCCGCCGGATGGAGCAGGCATGTTCGGACAAGGCTAGATGCATAGCCGACTGCGGCTGTGGCCCACGGAGAAGCAAGCTGAGTGCTGGAAGGTGAAAGGGAGGCTGCGGACTGCAATGTCTTTTGAGCGGTTGAATTCTAATCAGGGTGCCGCTCCTGTTGTGTGTTTAGCTGTCGTGGCTGTGCTCGTTGGTGTGCTCGCCAGTTGCTTGGGTTGCTCAAGCAGTAGGGCATCCAGACAAGTCGATAGCCTGGTGAGGCAGACAGATGTACTCTACAATGAATACCTGACCAACGATTATGAGGCGGCCTTCTGTAGTCTGCGGAGAATCGAACGACTGCTGGAAGACGCTGTTGCCGCGTACCCGGCTGGGCGCGCGCATGGTCTGTTCCTGACTAATGCCCGCATGCTTTACATGGCGGACTTCGCCGGCCAAGACGCTCTGGCTGAAATCGCCCATCAAAAGGCTCGCTACTGGTATTTGAGGAAGGGGCAACTTCAAGAGGTGGCCGACATTGAGATTGCCCGGCGACTGAAGGAGCTGGATAGGAACAAGTGCAAGGAGTTGGTCAAGGTCTTCGACGAGGATGAAAATAAGGGCAAAGGGCCAAGGTGGAGGGCTGCTGACGCTGCCTTGTCTTTGCTGGTCTGCAATCGCGGGCCAATTGGAATTCCTGTCATACGGCTGAGGGGTGAGTGTGTGGGCTTGCGCATCGCTGGCCAGGACTTCTATCAGGTCGTGGTCTACACCAACGGATACGTCGACTGCTCCGGTTGCGCTCGCTCAATACGCTCCCTGCGGCCGGACGATGTGCAGGAGATCATCGTGGGCCTGCGTGACTTAGGTTTCTTTGGGATCGATGACCAACACATGCATGCCATGGTGAGGCAGGCTGAACAGCAGAAAGGGCGTATGGTGCGATCGGCAATCGGCAACCATACCCTGACTGTTAGATGCGGTACCAATGAGAATACCGTGACCTACCGAAACATAGACGATCTCGCTGGGCTATTCCCTGAACTAGAAGAACTGGATATCCTGAAACAGTGCCTGCAATTTCTTCATGGCCAGTTGTTCATCCACGATCAACGTGGCGGTCAGCGTGGCGCTAGAAGCCAACGGGTCAGATAAGGGCCGGCGGAGTCACGTCTCCTTAATCGACAATTGAAGCGATCGGCCGACTACCTGTCTGAAGATAAGGGATAGGCTCAGGCCGACTTTGTGGCCTTCTCCATTCCAAGCCGGAAGTACGTGCATCATTGATCTGCAACGGGTCGTGAACTCCTTGAAACCTATCAGTGGAACAGGGCCTCAGCGGAGCAGCGGAACAGACGGCCGCCTGTAGCGTCGGTGCCTCCACAGGCACTCCGCTTATTGGTCTTTTGAGACTGGCATCACTCGTCAGAAGGAATATACTCGCCCTCAAAGGAAGGGGCTGTTCGAGGAAACGATCGTCTTAGCCAAGGTGGCCTTGAAGGACGAGGCCGACTGTGCCCTGGGCATGATTCGCAGTGATGGCAAGTGAATCGGGTTCTCGGAAAGGAATATCTTATGGCGACGGAAACACGCGGGATGGGTGACCAACTGGAGCAGTTCAAGGGGCGGCTGACGGTGATGAGGCTGATCCACGTGGCCTTGGTCGCAGGCGTCCTCCTATTCGGGTTGGTCGTCCTCGTCATCATCCGCGGTAAAATGGTTTTCACTCCCGACTATCAAAACCCCCTGGTCCTCGTTGCCGCCATGCTGGTTGCTGGCAACCTTTCGGTGGCGTCCGCATTGCATAAGTTCTTCTTCAAGGCCAGCGGCCTTCCGGCGGATGCGGGGGCCGCCATGCAGAAGTATCAGCTTTTCTTCCTCATGCGGGCGGCTGTGATCGAAGGTGCCGCCTTGTTCTCGGCGGTGGTGACCTTGATCACCTGCAACATTCTGCCCGCATGCCTGCTGGCTATAACCGCGGGCGCATTGGCCTTTTACCGTCCATCCCAGCAGGAGTTCGTCGACCTGATGCGCAAGGCGGCGGAGGGCGGATGAGCGCGGGGGGGCGATTGTGGTCCTATCTGAACAAATATCCATGTCAGTGTGGGCACCGTGGAGGGATTCCGCTGGGAATCTGGTATCGCCAAAGGTCAAGCGGGACGCAGCTTCAGGGAATTCCATCTTGATTGAAGAGGTCAGAGGTAAAACTGAAAATCAATGAGGCTCTAACAAAGCCCTGCTGCGTACGTCGCTAACGTGCCGCCGTAAAGGGCTGACGTAGGCATGCGACAGATGACATGAAGCTCGTCGTCAAGAACATCGCTGTCGTCGGTGCGGGCCTGCTCTTTGGCTACGTGGGGCCGTGGTGGCTTGTCGGCCCGGTTGTCCCCTTCTTCGTGCTACTGTTTTTCGGATTCGCGTGGGCGAATGTCCGGGTATGATCGCACGTGAGGTGCTTGAGTATGACCAAAAGGGACAGGCTGCTGGCCACGCTGAATTTCGAGACGGTTGACCGAATCCCGCTGCTGGGCGGTTTTGTGGTCAGCGCCAACCACTATGTCGAGCTGGCCGGGGTCTCGGAGGATGTGTTCTTCTCCGACCCGGAGCACCATGCCATTGACGCCTACCGGACACTGGATCCGGACGGCCTGATCCTGCTCAGGCTTCCCCCGGGCAGGGAAGGGCACCTTCAGTACCGCGGCATGACGACGGACGATTTCACGGCGCATGCCAGGCTGTATCACACCCCTGAAGATGTTGTGGCCCACGTCGACGCCCTGCCTTCTCCCGGAGAGGCCCTGTCGCGATTCGATGCGCCGGCATGGAAGGATGACCTCGTCAGCGACCTGACGCGACAGCAGCAGGCGCTGGGGGACATGGTCTGGATCCCCACGCAGTGGGACGTGATCCATCCGAGTTTCGAATGGTACAACGTGTTCGGGTACGAGAACTACATGGCGTTTCTGGGCCTCTATCCGGAAGCCGCCGACCGACTCTTCGCTTCGGGGGCGGACGTGCAACGGGCCAAGGCGAAGATCGTGGCAGAGGTCTACCGGGAACTGGATGTGGTGCCGCTGATCCATGTGGGCACGGATATCTGCGGAAAGAACGGACCGGTCGTGTCTCCGGACTTCCTCAGGCGACACTATCTTCCCCATGTCAGGAGGGCCCTGGAACCCGTTGTGGAGGCGGGGTTCAGGACGGTATGGCACAGTGACGGCGCCATCATGCCCATCCTTGACGACCTGCTCGACTGCGGCATCTCGGGTTTTCAGGGGTTCCAGTGGGAATACGGCGTGAAGCTTGAGGAGATCGTGAAGAAGAGGACGAAGAACGGCGAGAAGCTGACGATCTTTGCCGGCCCTTCCACGTCACACACCCTGCCTTTTGGCTCAATCAAGGATGTGAGGGAGGAGATTGAGTACATCATGGATGTCGGCCGAGACGCCTGCGCGCTCTTCATGCTCCCTGCCAACGACGTCTTGTCTGACACTCCCCTTGAGAACCTGCTGGAGACATACCGATATGCGGCGGAGTATGGAAGTACGGGCACGTAAGCGCGGCTGCGCTGGGGGATCAAGGGCATCATTCCTGCATTCTTTCAATCCTCAGCCGGGTCACGATCCGCAACGGGAGTTCCCCGGTCAGCGCGACTTGCACCAGCGGCGCGGTTGTCAGCTCGCCGTAGGTCTCGGAGAACCAGCCGCGGTACGGATGCCTCTCCCCCCGGTGAACGGTGATGTCCGGTTCGGCTGGAGCCTTGAAACTCATGTGCAGCCGGGTGTGCGGCATGGCGACGGTTGCCTTGCCTGTTTCGGTTGAGACCCTGGCCTGCGCCGCGCATTGCCAGTGAAGATCGATCCGGTGCTGCCCCGCACCGGCAAAGGTGTCGATGATCTCGATCAAGTCCCCTTTTCTGTTGAAAATGATCTCGCGGCGATGAATCACCGCAATCCGTTCGCCCTGTCCGTCCCAGACGCCGTAGGTTGGATTCACAGCCGAGGAAAAGCCCCAGGTGTAGGCGCCCGACACCGAGACGCTCTGCGCGGTCTCCACCCACTCGTAAATGCCCGGTGCCGTATTGGGAACGCTGCGCGGTGAACCCGGCGCGCTTGCGAGTTGGCAGTGCCCATCCACCAGCGCCAGGTTGTGGGCGGCGGTCGTCCGCAGATAACTCGACATGGCCCCGTCTTCCCCAACATTCGAGTAACTGTAATAGCCCGGATCAGTCAGGAGCCATTCCCCGTTGGCCTGGAGTTGGAGGTTGAGGCAGGCCCAGTCGTAATGGCCGCCTCCGCGCGGGCCCGGCTCAAAGAAGAGCCAGGTGGCGTCCTCGCCCCAGCCCGAGCGCATCACGGCATGTCCGACCCAAGGGAAGAGGTGGCAGAGCGCCGACGGCGCCTGGCCCGCCATTCCCCGGGACACGAACCAGGCCGCTTCGGGGTCCTGGAACGATACGTTCGCTCGTGCGACAGACTCACGGACCGATCCGCCCCCCTTGGCGATGCGGGGACTGCGCCCGCCCGGGTCGGCGAGCAGCATGACGTAGCGCATGCCCAACCGGACGCGTTCGCGCAGTTCCGGGGGAAAGGGTTGTCCCCGTTGTTCCCCCTCCCGCAGCAGCTCCAAAAGCCGCCCCAGACTGCCGACGGAATAATTGGGAGAACATTCGGCGGCCGAACCGTCGGGATAGATCTGCGTCGTGGCGAAATGCATGATCCGCTCGCGTCCGATGGCTTCGGAGTGAGGGGCACTGGCGAAGTCCGGGTACCACCAGCCCAGGTGGATCAGGGAGTTGGCGATGGCGATATATTGGTTGGACGTTTCCTGGCGATCGAAGTTGAGCATCATCAGACGGTGATCGGTGATGAGGCTGTTCAGCAGCACGGCGACGGTGGCGTTGGTCATCTGGGGTGCGTCCCAAATCAACTGAAAGAAGTCGGTCCAGTGGTCCGTGCGGGAATGGGCCTGCAGCGAAATCCAGGGGCCCCAGTAGGTCGGGAAATCCCCCTCGGCGGTGGCGGTAATCCCGGGGGAAAGGGAACGCGGCACGCCCCACGTGAGGGTTGAAACGCCCAGGGGAAAGGAACGGATCCAGTCCAGCAGGATGGCAATGAGTTCGCCGCTATAGCGGGGGTCGCGGGTGGCGTGCCAGGCATAAGCCAGAGGTTCCAGCCAATACTGGTAATGGAGATGGCAAGTCCATTGCCAGTCGCGGTCGGGAGCGCGAAACCAGTCGATGGGCGATCCCAAGTTCTGTTCCGCATGTCCGTTGAGCAGGGAGATCCGGTGTTCCATGATCGCGGCGATCTTCGCCGGATCCTCCCTCCACTTCGCAGTTCCCGCCTCGATCTTCTCCCATGTGAGGGGACCTCGCCCTTCGGCCAGGGGACGCAGCAACGTTTCGGTCAGTTCGCGACCCTCCGGCGGCAGGGTGGCCGGCAGGCCGAGGACCGTCCGGCGTTCCGCGGGGATCTGAGTGACCAGCAGGGCGATGGGATCCGCCGCCGCTTGCGGGTGGTGAGAGGCGTTCATGCTCGATACGTTCTCCGGTTCATCAGGGTGGCGCATTATAGCGCAACCCCAGTGGCCTGGAACCTATTCATAACCGATTCCGGCTTTATTCGCGCGACAGCCTGTGGCACCATGACTCGATGGTGATTCAAGACACATTGACCACTTCCGCGCCCCCAACCAAGGCGCAGGCCGCTATTGGCGCGTTGCGTGATGAACTGGGCGCCTATTACGGCCCCCTGCGTCACGGCAATATCGCCCAAAACGGCGCTTTCGTCCGGCGGCGCGATGCGATCTGGGCTTCCATGGACGCGTTCGAGGCGGCGCACCCCGGCGCGCCGGCCTGCCTCCTCAAGGCCCGCCTGCATGAGGAAATCGCGGAGCAGTGCGATCCGGTTCTCTTCCGGAACTCGCCGTTCTTTTTTGAAATGGGCGTCCGCGCCGCTGAAAGCTGGGGGACCCCCAGCGGTTGGTCCGCCGCCAGTTGGATGATCACGCGCCGCGACTCGCGGGTGCAGCAGACGGAACCGATGCGGTGGATCAATCACTTCCGCGCCTGGAACGAGCACAGTCCCGTCAAGCTGTGGAACATCTGGAACGTGTTCGACTACGATCACCACTGCCTGGGCTACACGCAACTGCTCGCCGTGGGCATCGAAGGCATCCTGGCGGAGATCGCCGAGCGCCGCCGTCAGGGGTGCACCGCGGATCAACAGGCTTTCCTGGACGCCGCGGAGCGCAGCAATCGTGCCCTGCTGCGGATCGCGGACCGCTTTGCCGTTGCCGCCCGTGTCCGGCTCGCCGGCGAGACGGATCCGCAAGCCCGCACGTTTCTCGCCCTGGTCGCGGACGCGGCCGCCCAGGTGCCGGCCCGGCCGCCCCGGACGTTCTACGAGGGGCTGGCGATGCTCTGGTTCCTGCGCGAAGCCGTGGCGTCGCTGGAAGGCATCGGCATCTCCGTCGTCGGCCACATGGACCGCCTGCTCATCGGCCTCTACCGCGCCGACCTGGCCGCGGGCCGCCTCACCGAAGCGGGGGCTCGCGACCTGCTCGCCCGCTGGATGCTGCCGACGGACGTGAAGTTTCATGTGCGGGACAGCGCCTGGCCGGAAACCAGCACGTGCATGGAACTTGGCGGCTGCGACGCCGACGGTCAGCCCGTCTTCAACGAGCTCACGCGACTGATCCTGGACGTGCATCGAGAGCACCGGCTGCTGAATCCGAAACCCAACTGCCGCATCAGCGGCGAGGCGCCCCAGGGATTTCTGGACCTGATCGCCGAGTCGGCCCTCGCCGGCCACAACAACTTCGCCCTGCTCAACGACGATATCCTGATCCCCGCCTGCATGCGCTCCGGCAAGAGCCTGCGGGAGGCGCGGCTCTACGTGAATGGTGGCTGCCAGGAAACGATCGTCGAGGGCGTCGAGCACAGCGCCGGGGCCTACTATTATTTCAATCTTGCCCGCGCCTTTGAACTCTGTCTGCGTCCCGCGGTGCACCAGCCGGGCGACCAGGCCGTGCCGGAAGCGGAGCGCTGGCTGCCGGTGCCGGTGACCGCCGGGGCCGGCTTCGAGGACTACTACCAGCAGGTGTTCGGGCATATCGCCCGCCTGATTCAACTCGGTGCGGACTGGGTGCGTGAACTGGGGCGCCAGACCCCGGACATCCAGCCCTGTCCGCTCTTCTCGAGCAGCATCGCGGGGTGTGTGGCCCGCGCGCAGGACTATACGGCCGGCGGCGCCCTCTACAATCCCTCCGGCATCGCGCTGCTGGGCTTCGCCACCGTCGTCGATTCGCTGCTGGTCATCAAGCGCGCCGTGTTCGACGAGGGCTGGCTGACGCTGGACGCACTGGTCGGCGCCCTGGCCGTCAACTGGGCCGGCCACGAGGCCCTGCGCGCGCGGGTCGTGGCACTGCCCAAGTACGGGTTCGATGATCCCGAAACCAACGCCCTGGCCGGTCGCCTGGCCGCCGATCTCGCCGCCGCCGTGCGCGTCGTGGAAAACGAGCGCGGCGACCGGTTCCAGCCGAGCCTGTTCGTCTACCACATGTTCCACACGATGGGTAAACAGGTGCGCGCCACCCCCGATGGGCGGCGTGAGGGCGAGGCCTTGAGCCAGGGCGTGGCACCCGGCCGGGTGCGTCCCCCGAGCCATGCGACGGACATCCTGCGCTCACTCACCCATATTGATTTCCGGGATTTTGCGGGGAACGCGGTGCTCGACCTGCAACTGCCGGTCGGCCAGTGGACCACGGCCGGACTTTCCAGCCTGATCCGCTCGTTTGCCCGGATGGGCGGGCCGACCCTGCAGCTCAATTGCGTGTCGCCGGCGACGCTGCGCGAGGCCCAGGTCCATCCGGAAGCGCATGCCGGCCTGATCGTGCGCATCGCCGGGCTCTCCGCCCACTTCGTGGCGCTCAACCGTGACGTTCAGGACGAAATCATCGGCCGCGCGCTGATCTCGGCCTAACCGCGTTTGACGGGCACGCGGGTCTGGGCGGTCACGATCTCCAGCCAGCGGCCGACTTCGGTCTCGTCGGGAAATCCGATGTCCGGCAGACGGCCTGCCTTGCCCAGTCGGTCGCGTTTGGAATCGCCCAGGGGGTGATACGGCATCAGGTTGATTTCCCGCACATGGCCCAGGCGGTTGGCCAGGG
>CAYOIT010000098.1:0-16875 GCA_964404035.1 uncultured Verrucomicrobiota bacterium
ACCTCGCGGCAGAAGTCCAGTTGGAACCGACGGACCGAGGCGAACGCCAGTAGGGCGGGCGCTACGTCGCCCGCCCCGGCCGGCGGCGTAGCGCCGGCCGTACTGTGGCCCATGGGTTGGGGGAGAGGGCAACATGTCAGAGGCTTTGGACATTCTGGTGGTTTCGGATCTGCACTACGTCAACCGCACGGGGGCGGCTTCCCGGCACCTTGCGCGGCAGGGCGAGTGGGGTTTGCTGCTGATGAGGAAGGCTCTTCACCGCCTGAAACGATCGGGTATTCGGCCGGGACTCGTCGTGGTGCTCGGCGATCTGGTGGATGACGGCCTGGCGGCGGGCACCGGCGAGGATCTATCCGAACTGGCTGCCGCGCTGGAATCCATGGGGGTACCGACGCTGGTGGTCCACGGCAATCATGACGGCGATACCGCGCGCTTTGAAACTCTGTTCGGCGCGCCCGGGCTGCACGAAATCGGAGGTTACGGCTTTCTCGTGATGAACGACCGCGTGGCGCCTGGCGATTTCACCACGCGTCAGGCCTCGGATCTGGCGCTGGTCGAACGTATGGCGGCGGAACGTCCCGACCTGCCGCTGGTCGTACTGCAGCATAACCCCCTGTATCCGGCCATTGAAGAAGGTACCTATCCCTATATGCTGACGAACAGGGCGGAAGTGCTCGCCGGGTATGGCCGGGCTGATGTGCTTCTGTCGTTGAGTGGGCACTATCATGCGGGCCAGGCGCCGGCGCGGCCGGATGACCGGACGACCTACTACACGGTGCCGGCGCTGTGCGAGGCCCCGTTTGCCTGGGCGCATATCCGCCTCACGGGCCGTCAGGTCGACATCCAGGAGCATCACCTCAAACTGGACGTGCCCGGATTGACCGATGTGCATTGCCATACCCAGTATGCCTATTGCGGAACCACGGTGTCGGCCGAAAAGTGTCCCAAGGTTGCGCAGCTGCTGGGGGTGGGGCAGGTGTGTCTCACCGAGCATGCCTTCCATCTCTATTTCGATTCCACGGCTGCCTGGAGCTACCGCTGGCAGACCGATACCGGCATGGTCCGTGAGGCGTGGCGAACGCGGGCGGGGCGCATGGACGAGTACAAGCGTTTCGTGGCCGGCTTTCGTGGTGAAGGGGTTCACCTGGGTTTGGAGGTTGATCTCTGCGCAGACGGGAAACTGCTGTTGGCCCCGGAAGACGCCGAGGGCTGGGATTTGCTGGTTGGCGCGGTGCATGCCATTCCCCGATACGTGCGGGGACAGACTTCGCCGGCTGAGACGGCAGACCTCTTTCTGCGGGAGACCGAGCGGCTGCTCGCGTGTCCCATCCAGGTGTTGGCGCATCCCTTCCGTTTCTTTCTGCGGGAACACATGAAGGTTCCCGTGTTTCTTTACCCGATTGTGGCCGACCTGCTGGCGAAGGCCGGGGTGGCAGGCGAGGTGAACTTCCACACCAACTGCCCGGAGGTCGGGTTCGTCCGGGAATGCGTGAAGCGCGGAGCGAAGATCGCGCTGGGGACCGACGCGCATGACCTTGTGGAAGCGGGCGAATTTGCTCCGCATCTGCGGCTGCTGGAGGAGGCGGGAATCGGGATCGATGCGCTCGATGCCGTGCTCTATCCCGCGCACATGGCGCCGACGAGCCGGTGCAGCAGCAGTTTCAATTCCTGATTGCCGAGCGGCTTGAGTGCCCTGAGCGCCGCGTCGCGGTAGTGTCGAAGGGCCTGCCGGGCAAGGTCGACGGCACCGGTATCGTTGACCAGCCGGCGGGTGAAGGCCGGCCCGGTGAGATCACCGCCGGGGCTGGACGGAGCCGCCTGTTCTCCGGCCAAGGCCACCAGAATGGAGAGGCGCCCCGCCTGAAGGTCATCGGTTCCGTTGTGATTTTCAAAATCCTCCAGGTCATCACGGATCTGATAGGCGATGCCGAGATTCCTGCTGAAGGCTGTGAGAACGGCGTGTTCGTCCGGGGTGGCTCCCCCCAGGATGGCTCCGAGCCGGAGGCCGACCTCAAAGGCCGGCGCCGTCTTGTAGCGAAAGATGTCAATAACCTCGGCCGACGACAGCCGTCGCGGGTGCCGGGTCCACCACAGTTCGGAGCCCTGGCCGAGACACAAATCACGATGCCCTTCGCTGGTGAGCCGGACCATGTCAGCCACCTGGGAAGGCGGAGCGCCGCACTCGGCCACGAGGCGGTAGCCCTGACCGAGCAGGTACAAGCCGGCGGTCATGGCCACGGGCACTCCATGTTGTCCGTGCGGGGTGAGTTCGCCGTAGCGTGTGGTGTCGTTATCCTGGATATCATCGAAGATCAGGGAGGCCTTATGGAGGCATTCCACGGCGACGGCCAGTTTGCGGATGGCCGGGGGCGGATCGTTTCGTTGGCCGTGCGTGAGCGCCTGATGGGTGGCCACCGTGAGAAACGGGCGCCAGCGTTTGCCCGATTTGGCCAGCCATTCGATCCCGATCCGCGCCGTATCGCTGCCGTCGGTATTCAGGAGTGTTCGGAGCGCAGGTTCTTCAAACCAGTGGCCGATCAGGGTGTGCAGTGCGGGAAAATCGATCTGTCCGTGACCGTTGGTCCGCAGTTTCAGGGTGCGATGAACCCAATCCTCGATGACCTTCGTATCCCGGCAGCCTTCCTGGAGCAGGGGAATGGCGAGCCCGGGAACAGCGAGATCGGTGAGGCGCGGGAAGGACCTTTCGAGGGACGCCATGCAACTGACGCCGATGACCGCGTCGATGGATCCCTGCAGGAGGAGTTTTTCGACGATGCTCGTTCCCTCAGCCACCAGCACCGCGTAGCCGAGCTTTTCCGCTTCACGTGAGAGGGCGGCAATGCAGCACTGGCCGCAGTCCTCGCAGATCAGGCCGTACTCGTCGAATTTTGCGGGGCAGGCGCTGCTGGAGCGAAGGCAGGGCGGCAGGAGGAGCGTGCGGCGTTCAAACGGAATGGAGGCCACGACCTCCTGCCAGAGCGAGTTGTTGATCAGGACGAGGAGAAATTCCCGGTAAGTCTCGGGCAGGGCGTTCTGCACCACCAGGCGTCCGGCCAGCTCGAACAACTCATCGAAAGAAAGCGGAGGGGTCAGCGTAGTCGTGGCCATGAGGGCGGCAACGGCCTCGTTCAGGGCGGGCCATTCCGCAGCGGGCGGGACCACGAAGCGGTTGGCTTCGGACGGCGGGGCGGGTTGTGACGCGGGTTGACTCATCAGTCCCTTACGAATTGAATCCATCTAAGAATGGTAATCATTTGAACCACGGATGTCACGGATGGCACGGATAAGACTTGGGTTGTGTTTATCAGTGTCATCCGTGGTCAAACTCTTGGTTCCGGCTCTGCCGTGTTTTGAGCTGGAGTTTTCGTTGGGCTAGAACACTGTGGATATTGCCCCCGGCCATATCCTGTTCTCGGGTCGCCAGCCGCTGACGAGCCGCCTGAAGATCGTCATCGGTGACCTCGGCTCCGTCGATCGGTGTCTCGTTGACTTTGGGGAAGATGATCGCCTGGTGGGGACAGACCCTGGCGCAGGCGGGACAGTTATCCTTGCAGTTCCGCGGCGCGGTGACGGTCACGCGTGCTTCCTGGATCGAATAGACTCCAAAGGGACAAAAACTCATGCACTGGCGGCACTGCACGCACCGGTCGTAATCGATCACCGGGAACCAGGGAATCCAGGGATCGGGGGGGGGAGGGGGAGTTAATGGTTCAGGGTTATCGGGTATTTGGGGAAGAGGGGATGGTTGTGGGACGGAGAGGGTGAGCCCAAGTTGTGCCAGGATCGTCTCCGCCGTTTGGGCCCGCAGATTCAAGAGGCGGAGCGAGGCGGGCAGGGGCTGGACTCCGGCGGCGTGAAGGAGCCAGCGGACGGCGCGCGGGTGGCAGGCGAGCACCACGGGGGCGGCGGCGGAGGCCAGCGTGGCCAGAAGCGGGTCCTTACGGGCGGCCAGACCGCAAAGATCCGACACCAGGGTGACGCGCAGGCCGGCCGCGGCGAGGGCGGCGATGACCTGCTTTCGGACGGCAGGGGGGATGACTCCCCGATGGGCGCACTCACAGGCCAGTATTAATCCAGGTGTACTCACACTTACGCTCCGTTATTCCAATGGCTGAAAAGCATAGCACAGGGTTAGGGCTGGGGACAACCCATGAAGGCTGTCTTGACCATCGGACCCAAATCGGCGAAGGTACCGTCCATGATAGCGACACAACATAGACTCTCCCGGATCGTGGGACTGTTATTGGGTTTGGCGGCCCTGGGGCTTTACCTCTTCACCTTGAGTACCGGGCCGTATCCCGGCGATTCGGCAACACAGATGGCTCAGCAGTTGGGGCTGGAGCCGTTCGGCGCGGGCTCGCATCTTTTGTGGAGCCTGCTGGTGGACCTGGTGGTTCGTCTGCCGCTCGGCGGGATGGTGATGCGGCTTAACGTGCTGAGTGCGATTTGCGGCGCCCTGGCGGTGTGGCTGCTGTTTCGCGTGGTGGCGGAGGCGGTGTGGCTGGTGGTGACGGTTGACGATACCAATCGTCGGGCAACCGGCAACGCCTCGCTTCTGGCGGGAATGGCCTCCGCGCTTGCGCTCATGGGTTCCATCCCGTTCTGGTACGCCAGCAACCGGTTCCATGTGGCCTCCTTTGACATCCTGCTATTGATCCTGGTGGCGCGCGTGTTTGTGGCCTTTTCCAAGGAAGCCTCCCTGGGGCTCGGGCTTCTGTTTGCCCTGCTGTTCGGTGTGGGCGCGGTCGAATCGGCCACTTTCATCGTGATGGGGCCCGTGGCGCTGATCGGCGTGATTGGCGTGCTGTGGTACGACGGTGACCTGCGATGGTCGAGAGTGTTCGGGTTGGCCGGCGCCCTGCTGCTGGGGTTGCTGGTCTACCTGGGCGCGGCCTGGCAATTCATGCATGGCGACGAGTTCATCTTCGCGGTGGGCGGAGATTTCTGGCAGGCCTTGTATTACATTCTGCGCGGCCAGTACGGTCTCATTGCCCGCAGCCTGCCGCAGTTGGGGTGGTTGCTGGTGATCCTGGTTGGCATTATCCCGTGGGTGACGGTCCTGCTGGTCGGGCGGCGGGGACTGAATGAGGAGAAGGACTGGGGGTTCTTCATCCTGCACGCGATTCTTACCGTGGTCGCCGTGGCGATGTTCTTCAATGCGCCTCTGTCACCCTGGCCCCTGCTGGGTACCAACCGCCTGCTGGTGGCCCCTTATGTGCTGATGGCGGTTGTGTTTGGCTATCTGACCGCCTACTGGTTTCTCGTTCCACGGATGTGGGGGCAGAACGCCGAACCCGAGGAACGGGGCCGGATCTGGTGGCGCGAACACGGAGGCTGGATTCCCGCCTTCTGCCTGTTGGCGGCGGCGGTGGCTGCTGGCACGCTGAACTTCAAGGTGGCCGACGCCCGCGCGGGCGGCGCGGTTCAGGAGTTCGCCCAGAGTGTGGTGGACAGCGTTTCCGGACGCACCTGGCTGGTGACGGATGGCCAACTTGACGGCAATCTTATGATTGCCGCCAAAGAGGCGGGGATTCCCTTGCGCCTGCTCAATACAAGGATGGGTAACAACGCCATCTATATGCGTTATCTCGCCAGGTCCTTTGAAGATCCCCGGCTCCGGAGTCTGGCGGAAGTTGACGTGCTCGCTTTCCTCCGCGAATGGATGGCGACGGACACGAACTTCTGCGGGACCGTGGCGCTGATGACGCTGCCGGATATCTGGCTGGCAGGCGGGTTTCATCCGGTGCCGGACCGTACCCTGTTTGTCGGGGTACGGGCCATGACCGAGGTCGATCCTGAGGCGCTCTGGGAGCAACACGCCGAGTTTGTGAAGAAGCCGTTCCTGGGGGTTCTGAGGCAGGCGCGCACGAATGATCCGCTCATCGCGCCGGCGGCCGCTTATGTGCTCCGGCAGTGCAGCATGGTGGCCAACAACCTCGGCGTGGTTCTGGAAGACACCGACCGGCGACAACAGGCTTATGCGGCCTACGCCCGGGCCCGGGAATGGGAACCCGGCAATGTGAGCGCCCTGTTGAACCAGCTCACGATGATCGAACGCGGCTACGCCGCCCCCGATGCGGCGCAGGTCAAGGCCGACTTTGACGAACTGGCCGGCACCCTCAAGCAGAAGCTGCAGATCTGGTCCTTGTCGCGGTATTACGGATATGTGCGTCTGCCTGAGGCTTTCGCCAACCTGGGCATGGTCTGGGCGTTGTCCGGGGAACCCGGCATGGCCGTGGCGGGCTTCAAGCGGGCCATCGAGCTGTCGCCCGAGAAGAAGGATGAGCTGACGCAAGGATTGGCCATGGCTTATCTGGCCCAGGATCAGGCGGAGGCGGGGGCGGCACTGTACCGCGAGTTGCTGGAGAAGGATCCCAAGAATGTGTCCGCCCTGTTCGCGCTGGCGCGACTGGCGGCACGGCAGAACCGGTTTGATGAAGCCGCGGCCCTGCTGGATCGCGCGGAAAAGGCCGGAGTGGCCAAGGACCGTGTGGCGATGGAATACGCCGTGATGCATCTGGCGGCCGGCGAACCGGGCAAGGCCCGTGTCGTGCTGCAGGAACTGGTCGATCTGAATCCCGATCTGGTCACGGCGTGGGCTATGCTGGCCGGGGTCGTCATGCAGATGGGCGATACCAAGGCTTTGGAGCAATGCGAACGCAAACTGGAGCGGCTCAAGGATCAGGATTTCCTGACCCTGGTCGTGCTGGGGCAGATTGCGCTCAACCGTGCCGACTACATTGGGGCCCGGAGTCGTCTTGACTCCGCCCTGGTCCTTCGTCCCAACATGCCGGCGCTGCTGGATCTGATCCTGAGACTCGATGTGCAGGAAGGACGGAAAGACCTGGCCACGCAGCATATCCGCAGCCTGCTGCTGCTCGACCCGGGACAGCCGTTCGCCAACGAGGTGCTCGCGTCGTTCCAGATTGAGAGGAAGGAATACGCGCTGGCCGAAAACTCCCTCCGGAAGAGTCTGGAGCGGCGGCGATCCCCCTCGGTGATGAACGATCTGGCGTGGCTGCTCCAGACCCGCGGCGCCTTCAAGGAGGCCGAGGACCTGGTGCGCGAGGCGCTGAAGGCCGATGATAAACAGTACAACTACTGGGACACGCTGGGAGTGATCTTGACCCGCCAAGGCGCGTTTGCCGAGGCGGAAGAAGCGCTGAAGAAGGCGGTGTCGTTGTTTGCCGATGATCCCGTGATGCAGGTGCATCTGGCGGAGCTTTACGAGAAGAAGGGCGAGGGACGCCGGGCGGCAACGCTGGCCGAGGATCTGTTGGGACGCGCCGCCGATCTGACGTTGGAAGATCGGGAGACACTGCGTCAGATGGTGAGGCGGAACAGCCCCCAGCCGTGACGGTGATGGCCCCGTGATTGTGAGAGCAGGATACCAGGGAGAACATGATGACGTATAAGGATGCCGGAGAGGTGTTGGATCGCCACAACCAGGGGCATGTCCTGAAGTTCTGGGACTGTCTGAATGACGCGCAACGGCAGGGACTCCTGAAACAGGTGGAAGGGCTGGATCTGGGGACGCTGACCCGCATCCTGACGCTCCTCAAGACCAAGCCGGCGGGGGGCGCCCCCGTGGATCATCACGGTATTGAGCCGGCGCCTGTGGTGTCGTTATCACCGTCCGGGCTGGCCGAACCCAAGTCCGTCGGCGAAAAGGCGCTGCGCGCGGGCCAGGTCGGTGTCATTCTGGTGGCCGGCGGTCAGGGAACACGGCTGGGCTACGATGGTCCCAAAGGCACCTATCCTCTCGCCCCGATCAGCAACGCTTCACTCTTCGAAATCCATGCACGGAAGATCCTGGCGCTGGAGCAGCGCTATCAGGCGCGGATACCCTTCTACATCATGACCAGCGAGGGGAATGATGCGGCGACCCGGAGTTTCTTCGGGGAGCATGGGTATTTCGGTCTCGACCGAGACCGCGTCAGGTTCTTCGTGCAGGGAACCCTGCCGGCCTTCTGGCCGGATGGCCGGATGGTCATGGAAGCCCCTGGCAGGCTTTTCGAGGCGCCGGATGGACACGGAGGGATTCTCACGGCCCTGGATCGCCGCGGCATGCTGGCGGACATGCAGGCGAGAGGCGTGACGACGTTGTTCTATTTCCAGGTCGACAATCCCATGGTGGAGATCGCCGATCCCGTGTTTGTGGGATTGCATCTTCAACGGGGGGCGGAGATGTCGCTCAAGGTCTGCGCCAAGCGTGACCCGTCGGAGGGGCTGGGGGTCGTGGTGGTTCGCGAAGGGCGACAGGCGGTGGTGGAGTACACGGAGCTGACGGAAAGCCAGAAGAGCGCCAGGCGCGCGGACGGCGATCTCGTGTTCAAGTTCGGCAGCGTGGCCATTCACCTGTTCTCGTTGGCCTTCCTGCAGCGGGAGGCCGCCGCCGGTCTGCCGCTGCATCAGGCGCACAAGAAGGTGAGCTACTGTGACGAGAAGGGCGCACTGGTCAAGCCGCTGAAACCGAATGCCTACAAATTCGAGAAGTTCATTTTCGATGCCCTGCCCGATGCGCAGACCTCCCTGATCCTCGAATTCGCCCGTGAGGATGAGTTCGCGCCGGTCAAGAATGCCGAGGGGGAGGATTCCCCGGAGAGCTCCCGGGCGGCGATGACGGAGAAGTTCGCGCGCTGGATGTCGGTCTGCGGAGTGAAAGTGCCGCGTGACGCGAAGGGGCGGGTGGTGTACCGTCTTGAAATTGATCCGGTCTATGCGAACAGCGCCGAAGCCTTGAAGGAGCGCCTGCCGTCAGGGTTCGCCATCGCGGGGGATGTGTTGCTGAAGTAGAAGGCGGATGTGATGGCCATGAGTTTTGTCATTCCATTATTGCTCATGATGGGTCTGGCGGGGATGGTTCTGTGGTTGACACAGACGCACCGCCTTTTGGTGTTTGCGCAGAAGCAGGTCGCGGACGCCTGGAACGAACTCAAGAGCGAACTCATCGCGCGGCGGGAAATGGTGCCGTACATTGTGGCCGCGGTGCAGGTCAACTCCGAGCAGATTGTCGAGGCGATCGGAAATGCCTGCGACCTGGCGTCCAACGTGGGGGGCATTCGCGAGTGCGCCCAGGCGGAGACGCGATTGACGACGGCCATTGGAAAGTTGTTTGCTTTGCTGGACAGTCTTCCGGCTTCCACCGCAGAGGGAAACCTGGGCTCACTGCGCCAGCGGTTCCAGGAACAGGAAGGGCGGATCAGGATGCTGATCGAGTCCTACAACCGGCGGGCCGAGACGTTCAATACACTGCTGGGCCGCGGCCCCGCGCGGGCGTTTACCTATGTCGCGATGTTCAAAGCGGCCGAATTGTTTGCCTGAGAGACTCTCCATGTCGAACTGGGACTATACCTCCGGGACGTTGCCTTGGACGAAATCGTGTTTCGTGTGTGGTGAAAGCAATCCGCACGGACTCCGGCTAAGGTCCCGGGTGGAGAACGACCGGATCGTGCTCGACTGCACGACGCGCGAAGCCGATCTGGGTTACCGGCATATTGTCCATGGCGGGATTTCCATGACGCTGCTCGACGAGGTCATGACGTGGGCGGCCATCCTGACGCTGAGGCGGGCTTGTGTTGCCGCTGAACTGACGGTGCGGCTCAAACAGCCTGTGACGGCCGGGCAGTGCATTCGGGTGGAGGGGTGGATCACCTCAGCCAAGTCGAAACTGGTCGTGGCGGAAGGGCTGGTGCTTGATGACCGGCGCCAGGTGTTGGCGACGGCCAGCGGAAAGTATGTCGCCATGCCGGCGGCCGGGGTTCCCTTGTGCGTCAAGGACTTCGTCGATAGTCCGGAGTCCCTTCACTTGCCTTTTCTGGCGGAATGACCCTGGCGCGTTCCTCACCCTGATGGCGCGCACACCTGGAAACTCAGTCATTCTCACCCGCGCGCCATCGAAGCCGAGGAGGTGTGAGGCGGCCGGCGGGGCTGTTTTATTCACATTTTCCTCACGTTTTATTGACGGTCTTTTGACACTCATTCCTGCCGAAATATGCGATCATATAAATGGAACGAGGGGGGAGCGGGCGCCGCTGGCGCCAGGAGAGACTCTCCATCCACAGACCCCTTGGCTGGTTCGGATAATGGTCGGTGCTCAGAGCAGCACATCTGACTCGGTGTCCCTACTGGCCAAGGGGCGTCACATTCTCAGGACTATTTCAGCCCCTTTCACCACCCCACCATCCTTTCACTCGCAGGGGGCGTTTCTTCCTGTTGACCCTTCGGGCGCGCTTCCTTAGAGTGACCTTCCATCGACAACGACACGGGGAGATCGGGGGCAACCATGGCATTACACAGCATGACAGGATATGGGCGCGGAGATGCCTTTTCGAAGGGCATGAGCGTGGAAGTGGAACTCAGTTCCGTCAATCGCAAGCAGCTTGAAGTGCGCCTCAATCTGCCGCGGTCACTGGCTTCGCTGGAGTCGCGGATGGTGGAGCGGATTCAGGAATCCCTTTCGCGCGGGCAGGTCACCGGCGGAGTGGTGGTGCGCATTTCGGAGGGCCTGCGCCAGAAGAGTCTGCGGGTGGATCGCCATCTCGCGCTCGCCTATGTGAATGAACTGCGCCGGACCGCGCGTGCGTTGAAACTGACGGACGATCTGTCGGCCAGCCTGTTGATCGGGTTGCCGGAAGTGGTGAGCTATTCCGGCGCCGATCAGGACGCCGAGCATGTGTGGCCGGTGCTTCAGAAGGCGTTGCGCGCGGCGATCAAGCAGCTGCTGGCCATGCGGGAGCGTGAGGGGGGCTCGCTGGCCCTCGATCTGCAACGGCGGTTCGCGAAACTTGAGGGCCATCTCGATCATATCCGGCGCGAAGCCCCGGAGGTGACGCGCCGGTATCGTCTGGCCCTTCAGGCCCGCCTGAAGCAGGCCGGGGCGACCTTGAGTGCCGACGATCCCGCCCTCTTGAAGGAACTTGCGATCTTTGCCGACAAGTCCGATATTTCCGAGGAGATTACGCGGCTGGACAGTCACTTCAAACAGGCGTACGGCCTGCTTAAGTCAGCCGAACCCGCGGGGCGCACGCTGGACTTCCTGGCACAGGAGATGTTCAGGGAAATCAACACGATCGGATCCAAGGCCAACGAGGTTCGGATCACGAACCAGGTCATCCGCTTCAAGACTGAGCTGGAGCGGATTCGCGAACAGGTTCAGAACATCGAGTGAGGAACCCCGTACTATGAATGCCGCTGCTTCCATACCCTCCCGGGTCGATCGTCCTCTGTTGCTGGTGGTCTCCGCACCCTCGGGGGCGGGCAAGACGACGCTGTGCGATCGGCTCCTGGCGGACAATCCTTCGATGGTCTACTCGATATCCTGCACCACGCGTGCGCCGCGGGGAGACGAGAGGGATGGGCGGGAGTATCATTTTGTTTCGATGGATGAGTTCGAGCGGCGGGTGGCCCGTGGCGAGTTTATCGAGCATGCCGTGGTCCATGGAAACCGGTATGGCACTCTGCGCCAGACTGTGGAGGAGGCCCTGGCTGACGGCAAGGATGTGCTGATGGACATTGATGTCCAGGGCGCGGCCTCGATCCGGAAAGCGGCACAGGGCGGAGCCGGACTCTTGAAGAACGGCTACATCGACGTGTTCATTGCGCCACCGTCCCTCGAGGCGCTGGAGTCACGATTGACGGGGCGCGGCGAGGATGCTCCCGAGGTCATCGAACAGCGGCTGAAGAATGCGCGGGTGGAAATGGCGCAATGGCGTGACTACCAGTATCTGGTGATCAATGACCAGCTCGATCGGGCCTACGCCGAACTGCGCGCCGTGGTGATGGCCGAGCATTGCAGGATCCTGCCATGACGGGCGGGCCGAGGTTGACCGACACCCACGCCCATTTTGACGCCACGATGACTCCCGAGGAGCTGGCGGCGCTCATGGAACGCGCCACAGCGGCGGGCGTCTGGCAGGTCCTCGCCGTAGGCGGGGCACCGGGGTACAATACGGCAGCGCTTCGGGTCGCGAAGGAGTATCCCGGACGAGTGCGCGCGGCCATCGGGCTGGACCGGCATCTGGCGACGGAGGCCACCGACGTGGGCGATATCGCGCGGGCGATCGCCGGGGCACCCCCGGGTCATGTCGCCGCTATTGGCGAGACCGGGCTCGACGGTCACCACTCGCCGGAGACGATGGAGGATCAGAAACGGCTGATGAACGCCCACCTTGAACTGGCTTCCTCGCTGCGGTTACCGGTGGTGATTCATACGCGCGAGGCCGACAAGGCCACGCTCGAACTGCTGGGCGCGCACGCGCGCCAGTGGCCCGGCGATCCCCTGCGCATCGGAGTCATTCATTGCTATACGGGTGACGGGGTGTTTGCCCGGCAGTTGCTGGAGTTGGGCTTCCTGATCAGTTTCAGCGGGATTGTGACGTTCCGCAATGCCGATCCGCTGCGCGCGGTGGCGCGGGACATTCCTTCGGACCGGCTGTTGATCGAGACGGACAGCCCTTACCTGGCTCCGGTGCCGTACCGCGGTCGCGCCAATGAGCCGGCCTTCCTGCCTGCGACCGCGGCGGCCATCGCCGCGGTGCGCGGAGTGGGTGTGGAGGAGATTGCCAGCCTGACCTCCGCGAACGCGGCTCGGCTTTTCGGCTGGTGCGAAAGCCCGTCCCGCGAATCACCTTGCTTAGTCATTCAGGAGAAAACCCCGTGAATGTGGCCGAGTTCATAGCGAAATGGAAGGACGCTGACCTAAAGGAGCGATCCGCCGCGCAGGAGCATTTTATTGACCTGTGCCGCCTGGTCGGTCATCCCACGCCCGTCGAGGCGGATCCCACCGGCGCAGTGTTCTGCTTTGAGAAGGGCGCCGCCAAGTACGGGGGTGGAGACGGCTTCGCCGATGTCTGGAAACAGGGGTTCTTCGAAGGTGAGTACAAGGGCAAGCATAGGGACTTGGATGCCGCCTTCGATCAGCTTCTCCTCTATAAGGACGCCGTCGGCAACCCGCCGTTGCTTTTCGTTTGCGACATGGACCGTATCGTCCTCCGGACCAATTTCACCGGCACCGTGCCCGTGATGTTCGACATCCCGCTCGAAAGGCTGGGGGAGCCGCGTAACTTGGAGATCCTCCACCACCTCTTCTTCGACCCCGAAAAACTGAAACCCGGCAAGACCAGCGAAGCCATCACCCAGGACGCGGCGCAGCACTTCGCAGGCATCGCCGAGTCCATGCGCGCTCGCGGCCTCGACTCCGGCCACGTCGCCCACTTCCTCGACCGGGTCGTGTTCTGCCTGTTCGCCGAGGATATCGGCCTGTTGCCGGACATGGTGTTCTCCCGCATTGTCGAGAAGAGTGCCACCGACAGGGCGCGCTTCGGCAAACTGATTGGCCAGTTATTCGAGGCCATGGCCCACGGCGGCGACTTCGGCATGGAGACCATTCGCCACTTCAACGGCAGCTTGTTCGACGACCGTTGCGTGCTCGACCTCACCCCTGCGGAAGTCACCCGCATCGCGGAAGCGGCCCAACTCGACTGGAGTGCGGTTGATCCATCCATCTTCGGCACGCTTTTCGAGCGTGGCCTCGACCCGGCGAAGCGCTCCCAACTCGGTGCCCACTTCACCGGCCGCGCCGATATCGAGGAGGTGGTCGAGAACGTCATCATGCTCCCCCTGCGCAAAGAGTGGGCCGAAGCCAAAGGCATCATTGAAAGTCTGCTCACCACGGGGAGGAAGAGCACCCTCACCCCAGCCCTCTCCCCTGAAGGGCGAGGGAGTCTGGCGGAGAATACCTCGCCCCTTGAGGGAGAGGTCGCCGGCGCGCCACGCCGGCGGGTGCGGGGGCGCAGCTCGCCCGCTAAGGCCATCGGCGAGGCCTCTTCCATCGCCCACCGCTTCCTCACCCGCCTCCAGACCGTCAAAGTCCTTGATCCTGCCTGTGGTTCCGGCAACTTCCTTTATGTGACGCTCCTCAAACTCAAGGATCTGGAGAAGGAAATCATTCTCTACGCCATGGAAAAGGGTCTTGGCGGCTTTCTTCCCATGGTCGGCCCGTGGCAACTGTACGGCATGGAGATCAACCCCTACGCCTTTGATCTCGCCCAGATGACCGTTTGGATCGGCTGGCTCCAGTGGATCCGTTTCAACGGCTTCGGCCAGCCCCAGGAGCCCATTCTACGCCCCATGACCGGCAACTTCCGTTGCATGGATGCCATCGTCGACCTGACGGACCCCGCCAATCCCAAGGAGCCGCAATGGGAGAAGGTGGACGCCATCGTCGGTAACCCGCCGTTTCTGGGCGACAAGATGATGCGCCGGGAACTTGGTGACGAGTACGTGGATAAACTCCGTTCCCTCTACGCCGGCCGTATTCCAGGCCAGTCTGATCTTTGCTGCTACTGGTTTGAGAAGGCCCGCGCCCACATCGCCGCCGGTCACTGCAGACGCGCTGGATTGCTCGGCACCCAAGGCATTCGCGGCGGCGCGAACCGTGAGGTTTTGAAACGGATCAAGGAAAGTGGTGACATCTTCTGGGCCATCTCAGACCGGGACTGGATTCTGGACGGCGCGAATGTTCATGTCAGCGTAGTTGGTTTTGGTGGAGAAGGAGAAGACCCTGCATGCGTGCTCGATGGCAGCCCAGTTTCCACCATTAACAGCAACCTGAGTTCTCTGGCGGATACTGCTTCCGCGCCGGCGCTTCCTGCAAATGCTGGAATCTCGTTTCTCGGTAATTGCAAAGGGGGACCATTCGACATCCCTGAGTCCGAAGCATTTGAACTTCTCCGCCCTGCTGGCAATCCCACAGGTCTTTCAAACAGTGATGTCATTAGGCCGGTGGTCAACACGGAGGATCTGGTCAAAACCCGCTGCTCACGTTGGATTGTGGACTCTGCCGACCTTATTGTGACTGCGTTTGCTGGCTACGAACAACCGTTCCGCCTTGTTGAGGCGCGGGTGAAACCCGGGCGCGATCAGAATCGGGATAAATGGCTCCGCGAGAACTGGTGGCGGCCACAACGCATGAGACCCGAGATGCGGCGCGCAATCGCCCCTCTACCCCGGTTTCTTGTCACACCTACAACATCAAAGCACCGCATATTCACCTGGCTTGCGGCACCAACACTCCCCGACCATCAGTTGATCGTCTTCGCTCGCTCCGACGACTACTTTTTCGGTGTTCTCCATTCCCGCCTGCACGAGGTATGGGCGCTGGCTCAGGGAACACAGTTGCGTGAGAAGGAATCCGGTTTCCGCTACACCCCCACCACCTGTTTCGAGACATTCCCATTGCCGGCACCGACGCCCGACCAGGAGTCGGCCGTTGCCACCGCCGCACGAGAACTGAACACCCTCCGCGAGAATTGGCTCAACCCGCCCGAATGGACGCGCCAGGATGTCCTGGAGTTCCCCGGTACGGTGGGCGGCCCATGGGACCGGTACATCGACCCCGCCACCATCGTCGACCGTGGTGAGTTCAAACTCGGGACCGTGAAATATCCGCGCCTTGTCCCGCGCGATGCGGACTCCGCCGCCAAATTCGCCAAGCGCACGCTGACCAACCTCTACAACCAGCGTCCCACCTGGCTAGCTGATGCCCACCGCCGCCTCGACGAAGCCGTCTTCGCCGCCTACGGCTGGCCGCTGGCCATGACCGATGAACAGATTCTGGAGAAACTGCTGGCGTTGAATCAAGCGCAGGCCGGCTGATTACTGAGGGGACCCGCTGTGGACACTTGTACGTACACCCGACGGTGGTCGATCCGATCTGAATCATCCATTCAAGTCGGTTGGTCGTACGATCAGGCGTGGGTGCATGTGAACTATCAGCCAACGTGTACCCGGGAACGCCGAAGCCGTGCGTTCAATAAGGTTTCTGGGGTAATGGACATTACGATGGACATAACTCCGCGCCGGGCCAAGTCCATTCTGTCCCGGCTCCGGGCAAAGTCGTACCGGCTGGAAACACCGAAGTGGGCATACCTCCATGGCGTGGACTGTGAGTTGAAGTTGGAATCTTTCACCAACTCGTTATGCTTGTGTTGGACCACACACCTGCCCCCGTCATGGGGCCATGTGCAACCGGTGATCAAGATCCTTGAGCGGATGGAAAATGATATGAAACGGCTTTCCCTAACGTCACCGGGTGAACGGAAGTGTCGTTCCGGCGGCATCCATCTTCAGCCCACACTGACGCGGGCACGCTGTAAATAAAGGTTCCGCTGAAAGACCCCTGCGACTCAACACAGTGTCACTCTGCAAACCCGCCTGCAGTGTTTTCCGGATGCATGGTGGCGGGCGAGCCTGCGGACTCTCACGCACGCGCAAAACCGCGAGCATTTCATGCTGGCCCTCCTTCGCTGACGGACTACACTGTTGCCATGAAACGTGCGCTGTTCCTTTCACTGAGCTTGTGCGCGGTGACCGCAGTGGCGACACCGGCCCCCAGTACGAACGATGCCGTCGCGGTCGCTCTGTCCGTGCCCGGCGTCAAGCGCATCATCCCGACCTCATACGGCTATCGGCTGGAGACCGACTCCGGCTCGCGCACCGCGTACCGCACGGCAACCGGCTACTATGTCGAAGGGGGCGGAGGCCGTCCCTCGTTGGAGGTACGTAAGAATAGCACCGGCTTCGCCGTCCGCGGCGCCAACCGCATCGTGGCAACCTCAATCGGCTATCGCTTGGAGACCGACGCTGGCCCGCGGACGGTGTATCGTACGTCCACCGGCTACCATGTGGAGGGTGGTCGCGGCACCCCGTCGTTGGACGTGCGTAAGACGTCTACGGGTTTCACCGTACAAGATTCAGGTACTCGCAGGGACGCGTTGCGCCAGAAGAAGAAACAGGGGGCGGCGGGGAGAGGGGGCGGCGGGGTCACATCGTAACAAGTAACATCTTGCAGGGGATGAGTCGATCTGATTGGAT
>CAYOIT010000099.1:0-16853 GCA_964404035.1 uncultured Verrucomicrobiota bacterium
AGTCACTCCACACCACATTCGTCGCCGATGCGTCCGTAAACCCGTGCGTCAACGTCGCCGCATTCGTCAGCGCCGCCGCCTTCGTCCCCTGATACGCCGTCCCCTGCACCACCGCCATGCGGTTCGGCGTCACCGACCACCCGCGCTGCCCCTGGAGGTTCCCCGCCGCCAGCGTCTCGAACGGCTCGGCAAACGGCAGCACCCACGGCCCCGTCGCAAAACTCCGGGTCTCAGACCATACCTGCAGATAGGCGTTGCTCACCAGCCCGCGGTAGTAATACGTCGTCTGCGCCGCCAGGTTCGTCAGCGCCCCCGTCATGTCCCCCAGCGCCGACGCCGCCCCCAGTAGCATCGCGTTACCCCATGTCGGCGATCCCATCCCCGGCTTGTTCGTCTCTCCGTCCTCCGTCCCCCAGTACAGCCATACCTGGCTCGGCACCCCGCCCGTCGAGGTCACCGTCACCATTCCCACCCCCGACGTCGTCGTCAGCCCCGAGGCCCCGCCCCCCGCGTTCACCGCCGGTACCGAATCATCGTTCAGAATGGTCGCCGTCGCCGTTCCATTCGAAATTGCCACAACCCCGGAATTGCTCAGGTTCACGTGAAACGTCTTGTCGGGCTCGCCGAGGTTATTCCCGATCACCTTTACGCTCAAATTGGTGCTCGCCTGGCCCGGCGACAGCGTCACCGTGGTCGGACTGATCGCCGTGTAGTCGGAAGGGGCCACGGCGGTGCCGTTCGATGTGGCATAAGTGAAACTCACCGGCACCCAAATGGGATAGGTCAGACTGACCACAAACGAGGCGGTGCTCGTGGTCCCGGCGGCGCCCTCCATCAGTTGAACCGCATTGGTGATGGACAATGATAGCGGCTGATCGGCGACTCCGGAGGGCACATTGGTGGCCACCGCCACGTCATCCAGGTACGAGGCCGCGGCGTTGGTATTGCCTTCGTCCAGATTGAACGAGGCGACACGCGTCGCATTGGTGCTGTAGAACCTCAGCCCCAGCGCCATGTTCGTCGCGTTCATCCACAATGACCACGTCTTGGTCTGGTAATCCGCTTTCACCGTCAACCGCGTCCACGTCCCCGTCGTCACCGTCGGCTTGGTGGAGAGCGTCATGGCGTTCGTGCCGTCATAGGCCACCAGATACCCCGTCCCCGACTGCACGTAGAACATCGTCGTCGCGTTCGTCGGCATCCACAACGCCCCGCTCAACGGGTTCGCCACAGGCTGCGCCCACCAGTCACTCCACACCACATTCGTCGCCGATGCGTCCGAGATCGGATGTGTCAGCGTGGCCACGCTTCCGGACGCATTCGTCATCGCGCAGGCGTTGCCGGACCGGGCCACGGAAGACTGCATGAACGCCGCCGTGACGGGTGAAGCGGTCCACCCGTTCTGCCCGCTGAGCTGGCCGGAAATCGAGTCAAACGACTCCGTCAACAGAGCGGCGGGAGAGGACAGCGGCAGGGCGAGAGCGGAAAGAAGCGCGATGCGGCGGACTGCAAGCGCCCAGCCACTTTCCTCCCGCAATAAGACGCTCTGAAATGCGTGTCGCATAATGCACCCCCTATGCCGATGCACTTGCTGTGGTTATTCCTGCCAGTACAAACTACCCTCGGCCCGGGGCAGGATCTCGCTCACCGTGATGTTGTCAAGGAACGCGTCGGGCACATCGCTTTGCCAACCGCGCGCAATAGCAATAGAGGGCGAGAACCGCACCGGGCCGGTCTGACTTCGCATCGACGTATCATTCGCTGGGGTCGTTGAGGTCTGCGTCGCGCCGCTCAGGGCTCCGTTGATGTAGAACTCCAGTTTGGCCGTCGCGTAGTCGTCCGTATTGGCCGCAAGGGTCCCGCCGCTGATGATCAAGGTGATACGAATCTCCACCTTGCTCCAGACGCCACTGGCAAAGCCACGCATGGCCAAGTAGTTGCCGCTGGTCCCGAAGAGCCCCCCGCCACCGCGGTCCGCGTAGAGGCCAACCCTCACATTTTTCGAGGCTGGGGCGTTCGCCGGCACGTACACATCCGCCGCGAACAGGTAGGTGTTGGTCGTGACGGCACCCGTGGTCACCGGCACCAGGGTCAGGTCGGCGCTCAGGCGGCGAACGTCCACGCCTGTCGCGGCCGTATCTGCCGGACTGAGGCCCACCGTGGGCGGAGAAACGCTGCCAATACTTGGCGAGCCTCCGGCATTGAAACGCGCGGGCGTCAGCCAGAGCGCGGTGCCATCGAAATTGCCGCCGCCATAGTAGGTCGAGCTGAGCTTCGGACCGGCACTGAGATAGACCGCGGTGATCTGCTCGATCGATCCACCGTTGTTCTTGTACGCGATCTCGTGCATACCATCGGCCTGGGCCTCCGCGGCCTCTCCCTGGAAGTAGCGCCAGGCTCCGACTGCGGCCGACGGTGTGCCATACGCGCCGTGATGTTGCATGCCCGTCTCGGCCAGCGCCGAAGTGCCCGCGCCGCGCACACCGTTGTTCAGCGTGTAGAGTTGCCGCGTCCCCTCGTTCGCGTTCAAGGCCCCGGCCTGCGTTCCCGCCGGCACGAACGCCTGCCCCAGCACCACGGACACTACCAACACCCACCCTCTACTGATCCATGATTTCATTGCTCGTCCCTCCTTGTTTTCTGCCTGTCCCTGAACCACCCGGACATGCCCACCGTTTCCACGCGGGTACACCTTTCCTTGTCACACCGGAATCCCCACGGATTCCGCTACGGGCTTCGAGCCTCCTCTGCAACACGCCATGCCGAACCGTTTACCGTAATTATGGTAGGAGAGGCGTGCCAACGCAACGGAAACAGTTAGTAATCGCTTTTCAGAATAGGCCCCCTGTGATAATCAACGACCATGGCACGTAAATCCGTCACCCGTTCCCTGCCCGACCTGGCGGAATGCCTTTGCACCTTCCAGGGGTTTGGTCCCCAGGAGCATCACGGGGAACGCCTGACGGAACTCTTGCGCAAGGTCATCGAAGTGGTGCGACAACCGCAGGACGTGCCGTTTTACTCCGTGGCCGCCGTGGCCAGGCATGTCGGCGTCTCGACAAGGACCGTCAACCAATGCTACCGGAAACTGGCCGAAGAGGGACTCCTGTGTATCTTGCGCGGTTCCAAGACTCTGGTCCGCGGTCGCCGCCTTCAGCCTCAACATCCCATCCTCGGCGTCATCGGCATCCCGGTGTATCTGCCCGGCTTCGTCATCGGGTCGGAATTGCGAGCCTTCTACGTCCACTTGGAACAGGCCTTGCGGCGTCATCACTTCGTCGCCGACCTCATTTTCTTCAAGCAGGACGAAGAGTCTTCGCCGGACCTGACCGAACGCATCCTGGAGCACGAGCTGGATGTGCTCTTGTGGATCAACCCCGCCGCAGCCAGCCGCACCACGATTCAAACCGCGCTGGATGGCGGCATCTCGGTGGTGCTTTGCGTCGATGGGCGGACCAGCCTGCCACGGCGCCAGTATGTCTACAACTCGGAGCGGGCACTGACCGAGGCGGTCTCAGCCTGGCGCCGGGACGGCATCCGGTCGGTCTCCGTCTGGCAGCACGTTTCGCGGGGAGAGCGTTCCGCCCAAGTGCCGGTACTCGCGCAGGTCCTGCGCCGCGCCGGCATGCCCATCACGTTCCGGGAACTCACGAACAAGGAGGCGTCACACGCCGCAGAGGAGGTCATCCGGCACCCCGATGAAGGAGTGGTCCTGCCGACCCATCAGGGCTACGAGGCGCTGGCCAATGAATTCCCCGCCGCCGTACAGCAACTCCTGGCGACCAACCGCGTCCTGCTCATGCAGGGCTCGCTCTACCATCCCGCCTTCGAGGGTGGGACACTCCTGACCGATGTCATCGCGATGCCGGTCGCACCCATGGCCGACCGGATCGCGCGTGACATCGGGGAAGGCCGCGCCGACACCGTCGAAACCCTGACCACGTTCCACGCCCACTTCCAGCCCCGCCTGAACCTCGGCACGGTTTCGCGCGAGATCTGAGCGATAGACGTCACCTTGTCCCCCAAATGCCGGGCGGCGTTCCGCCTTCGTAAACTCCGGCGTGACAAGAGCGCCCGGCCTACGGCCTACTGCAGTTTCATTTACTGCCGGAGGATTTCTCGCGACTGGGTTTCACCGCGTCCAGATCAGCCTCGGTCCGGCCCAGCACGATCTGGTCGACGGCGCCGGCGCCGCTGTTGAAGGCAAGCCAAAACTGGGTCAGATTCAGCGGTTTCTTCGCCAAAGCCCACAGTTCCACCCGGACCAGTTGCCAGTCGTCGGTGGGTTTCAACGGAATGACGGTGGAGGGGCTGCCGTCCGGGTGACCCAGCCACAGTTTGAGTTCATTGAGGCCGGGGTTCAGCCGTTTGACCGCCAGTTGCAGCCAGCGATACTGACCGGGTTCCGGCTGTTCCGCAATGGGATACAGCCACGTGTCAATCTCCTGCAACGGGCGGCACTGCGTCAGGCCGCCGGGGTTCTTCGCCGGGTCGAAGATGAAATACGCCGCGCCGCTGTAGGCATCCGCCGCCGTCGCCGGTTGGTAGCCGGTGTTGAAACCGTTCTTGTAAGCCGTGTTCAGATCCGCGAGGTTCTCGTCGAACAACACGGCGACCGGTTGTTTGGCCCGCACCGCGGGCGGCCATGACGGCCCGAGGTCATCACCGTGGAATACGAGTTCCGCCAGCCGCAGGTTGCTGGCCGGCCAGCCCGTGCCCCCCGGCCGCGTCAGCCGGAATTTCATGGCCTCGATGGGCTGGCGCAGCGTGTGGGTGTGAATCGGCGCGTCGGACGTGAGATACTGCGCGAACTTCCATTTCGCGTCGGCGGCATCCCAGTACTCGAGCTTCGCATCGCGCAGCCACGACTCGGGATGGGCGGGATCCTCGACGAAGGTGATCGCCGTCACCCGCGCCACCCGCCGGACCAGGGCAATCTCCAGGTTGAACGAACCCCGCCAGCCGGAATCAATCATCCCGATGTGCTCCCAGTTCACCCAGGGCTTCGCCGGCGCGTTCGTCTGGCCGTCAAACAACAGCGCGACCGCATTCTGCAACCCCTCCGGCTTGTCACCCACCCAGGCCTGTACGGTGACGGCGTTGGACTGAACGAGGTTCGGCGTCAGCGGCAGCGGTGTCGCCTCGGTGTTGAAGCCCGTGGTCAGGCGGGATGTCGGCACAGAAGTCTGAGGTCTGAGGTCTGTGGTCGGCGGTCCATCCCCCACCTGCACCCGCCACTTCTCCGTCCCGTCCGACGCCAGCCGGCAAGCGGTCCCCTGCCACGTCGCCAGGACCAGATCGCCATCCCGCAACCAGGCCGTGGACGCCAGGGCACCCATGTCCCGTCGCGTCGTCGTGCCAAGCTTGACATCCACCACATACACCGTCCCCAGCTCGCTGCTGACCGCGAGCCGTTTTCCGTCCGGTGACAGCCGCGGGAAGCGCAGCGTGCCATCGCCACGCAAGACCCACTGCAACGGGCCGTCCGCAGCGTACCATTTCACTTGATCGCCGGTCGTCACGCCTGCCTGCCCGCCATCGGGAGTCACCACCGCCGCGTCCGCGGCTGTCGGCAGCGCCCCGACCACTTTACCCGCCCGCACGACAAAAACCCGGCCACTCTGATCCGTTGTCCGCGCCGCGATGGTCCGGCCATCCGCGCTCGCCGCCAGCCCTTGGATTTCGCCGCTCGCCGCCAGAGTCAATTCCCAGCGCGCCTTCCCCGTCCGCGCCTCGAACGCCGCCAGCGTCATTCCCTGTCCGGTGATCAACGTCGCGTTGTCGCTCGCCACCACTGTCATCGTCGAGCGCCTCGTCTGCGACCAGTCCTGCGACCAGAGCAGTTGGCCATCGGCCGACCACACCGCCAGACCCAGATTCCCGGCGGCGGCGATCCACGAACCATCGGGCGCCACCGCAAAGTTGTTGATCCGATCGTTCAAGTGCGGGGCGAACGCCCAGTGTGTCAGACGCGCCGGCAACCCGGGCAGGGCGAACCGGCGGAGAACCTGGAATTCAGTACGGCGGGCGGTACCTTGCCCGCCGATGCCGGGCGAGGTACCGCCCGGCCTACCAGCCAACATGTAGAGATGGTACCCCTCGCCGCTGCGCAGATCGTAGCCCTGCACGCCGAAGCCGCCGCCCAGGGCGACGGGCGCATAGGCGAAATGCTCGCCGACGTTGCCGCTCCAGCGCACCTTGCCGGTGGCCAGATCCAGCGCGTAGAGGTTCTGCCCCCAGTCGAAGGCATTGAGCAAGGCGGTCGCGCCGTCGGAACTTAACGCGATGTCCCTCAAATGAGGGCCAAACAGCGAATCAGTGGGCAGTGGGCAGTGGGCAGTGGACAGTGATGACTGATGACTGATGACCGATGACCGATCACTGTTCACTTTCTTCCCGCTGATGAGTTCGGTGGCGGAAACGGTGACGGGCAGGATGGCATTGATGGGTACGGTGAGGGTGCCGGCGCCGGTTGTGGTGTACCGCTCTTCGATCAGCGCGCCCGTGCCATCGCGCAACGCGACATGCAACGGCAGCTTCGCTTCGATACCGGGCACCGTGGCCGTCCATTGGAAGGTCTGGCCAGGCTTCAACTTCCCGGGCACACTCAATTTGACCTTCTCAATTGCCTGCGGCACAATCGCAAACAGGCGGGCGTGAGAGAATCGCAAATCGGCCTCCATGCTGACTTCTGACCGCTGACTTCTGACTTCTGACTTCTGACTTCCGGCCTCCTTCCCCGCGAACACATCATACACGACCTCGCCTTTTTTCACCGGCAGCGTCACGTTGGCGACGACCGGCAGGCGGGTGGCGATGGCGTTTTGGACGCGCCAGAGCAGGCCGGGGTCGAGCTTTGACGCGGTGTTGTTCACGACCCAGACGAAGCGGGCGTCGCCGTTGCGACGCTCGCTGACCAGCACCTCCGGCTGATCACATTCCGCGACCGGGGGCGCAATCCCCGCCAGCTTGGCAGCGACGGTCGGTGCGCTGGCCAGCAGCGTTTCCGGGAACTCCCACCAGGCGACATCGTTGTTGAACCCGTGGAGCTTCTCGATCTTGTCGAAGGCCACACCGAGCGGCGCGAAGTCCTTGACCAACGTCTCCCGGCAGGTGGCATCCGAGAAAATCGTAATCCCCTGTTTCTTCGCCTGCGCCAGCAATGCCGCCAGCGGCGGATCGATCTCGAACTGCTGGCCGACGACCAGCAGGGCCTTGAACCGGCTCAGGTCGGGCTTGTCTTCGGGAAACAGGAACGTCGCCGGCTGGCGGGCGTAGAGGCAGTTCATGAAGGCCTCCCACAACCGCGTGAAGTACCGGCCCCCGATTCCGCCCCAGTCATCCACCTTGATCTGGCGATGCGACACGACGATGCCGATGCGGTCGTGGTTCTCCAACGTGGTCAGCCATGATCCGTATTGCCGGGAGAACTCGGTCAACGCGCGGAAGACCGAGGGGAGGCCGGGATAGCCCGAGCGTGAATCCGTCGGCTGCGCGCCCCAATTAGGGATGGAGCCGGAGGAACCGATACCGTCCGCGCCGCGCATGATGGCGAGCCAACTCGCCGGCAGAATCTGTTCACCCGTGCCGGAGTCGTTCCACACTTCCGGATGAATCCACGCCGGCTTACCGGGCCGCTTGTAGAAATCGGGCGCGTGCGCCGTCCAGTCAGGACAGGAAATCTGCTCGGCTTGGAAATGCAGATCCACCTCGTCCACGTTGGCGAACGTGACCGGCGGATAGATTTCCGGCCTGCGGTACGGCCCGGCGTTGGCCGTGGTCAGATTGGTCGCGACCGCGGCCAGCGACGTGTTGAACATCGCCTGCGCTTGCGGCTGCCAGTTGATCGCCCGGTCGCCGACCGTGTCGAGGACCGGGTCCCACAGGCCGGTCTCGTTGGCCTTCTTGAGCGCGGCCTCATACGCCGTCTTCTGCTCCGCCGGCTCGAACTTCTTGTCGCCCACCGTCCACCAGTTCGCCACCCAATCCCAACCGGTGAAAGCGGGGAAAGCCGCCAACGGTTCCGTGTATTGCTTGATCTCGGCCGCATATTGCTCCGGCTTTATTCCCGCCGCCCACGGCATCGACGCACCAATCGGCAAGCCCGCGTCCATCATGACCAGGATCAGCATCTCGCGCAACCCGTACGCACCCCACGCGCCAAGCGTGTGCGCATGCGGAAACCCGAAGGCCACCTTCTGCGGCGCCACGCCGGACGGATCGGCAGCAAGGCGTTTTTCCAAATCGCGCTGCAAGCCCATCCCGTCGGCGGTGTTGGCAAACGCCAGCGGGTAGCGACCGGCAAAGATCCGGTTGATGAACTGGTTCACGCCCACCCTCTGCGCCCAGCCGAGCATGTCATCGGCCCGGTCCGCGAAACCCCAGACCGACGCCTCGGAGACGTACCCGCCGTAGTCGCCATGGTACGTCGTCCGGAATGGTCCACGCGCCGCCAGTCCCGGACCGAGGCGGATCGGCTGCGCGACGCAGGTGAAGTCCGGCAAAACCGCCCGCAGTTCGTAGCGGCCATCGGCCAGTTGCGCGGTGAAAGCGGCAGGGAGTGCGACGAGGGCCTCCGCATTCGCGGCGAGCGTAAGGTTGGTGGACCAGAGGACCCTCTTTTCCCGCGCCCCTTGGGGGAGAGGGTTAGGGTGAGGGGTGTCGTTCAAGCTAACGGTGACAGTAACCGGCGCCGCATTCGTCCCCCGCACCACCACCCCGACCGGCATCTCCTCGCCCCGGCCCCACCACACCCGGTTCAGCGGCGTCCACACGCTGACCGTGCCCTGGCTGTCCGGCACGCGCACTTCGACCACCGCGCGCAACGTGTACTCGGTGACGGCCAGCGGATTGAGCGTGGGGGCGATGCGCAGTTGATAGAGGCCGGCGAAATCCGCGGGCACATCGAGCTGATCCCCGGCCCGCGTCAACTCCCGCCAGTCACTGTCGCCTAACGCGGCCGCCCAGACCCGGCAATGGGCGGTCGCGGTAAACGGAATCCGCTCGCCCGCCGTCCACACCAGGCTCGGGAACTCGGCGGTCGCGCGCTCATGAGCGGACGGGACGACACGTTTGAGCTGGCCAGTGGCGAGGTCGTGAACCTGGAACAGCTCGGCGGAATGGGAAGGCTTCACGATGAGTTCGTCGCCGAAGACCGCGATGGCCGTCACGTCGGTGAGGGGCAATTTGATTTCGCTTTGCGCCTCACCGGTCAGACCATATTTCTTCAGCGTCCCGCCCGCCAGCGAGTACACCATGCCGGCATCGTCGACCGTGAAGACGCCCGGAATACTCTGCTGCCACTTCACCTGGCCGTCGAACCCGACGGCGCGCAGCACGCCGTCGCGGGCGCGGAGATAGAGGGTTTGCGTCGCCTCGCAGACTCGGAAATCCGAAGCCTTCGCCTCCGTGGGGAATGTGAAGACCTGCATGATCTTGCCGGCCGGGCTGATCCGCAAGACACGGGATCGGTGCTGGTCGAGACCATAGAAATCGCCACTCGCGCCAGCCTCGACCCGGGCCGGGGCATCCCACTGCACGGTATCGTTGACGAGAAACTCGCCGCAGGCGGCGAACTGTTTGAAGCTCGCGTCGTAGAGATTGACCGAGTGGTTGAAATGCGCGTTGGCGCTGGCGATGATGCCAGCGGCATTGGCCGTGGCGTTGGCCATGGAGTAGACCGCGTCGCCGCCTCGCTTCTGCGTCCCATCCCGGCTGATCCGCAGGATATAGCCGCCATCCTGGACCACGCTGGATAGGTAGACGTTGCCGTCGCGCCCGACGGTCATGACCGCGGCCGCGCAGTTGAACTTCGGATCCTCGCGCGAGACGATACGCTCCAGCGTGACCGCCGGGGATAACGGCGCGGCGATGGACACCCCCAGCCCACAGGCCATTATCAACGTGATAACGCAGCCAACCTTTTTGAACCAATCCTTGTGCATCCTGGCATTCCCTTTGTTCGCAGTTCCAGACGCGCCGCCATCTGCGTCGCCGTGTCGCCGGCCATCCCAACACAGATGACGGCCGACCTGAGCTTCCCGGCCTCCCGCAACGCCTGCATGAGGATCTGCCCGTAGGTGTGCCCGTCGGTAATCGAATCCTCACACACCACACGACCCGTCGCAGTTGTCTCAAAGAATAGTTTCCACTACAATGGAAACAGATTGGACATAGTATCGACATGGCGCCAAGACGGCATCCGGTCGGTCTCATCATCAGACCGAAACGGGCATCTCCGATCAGGTGCACCTCGTGGCAGTAGTCCAGTTGGAATCGACGGACCGAGGCGAATGCCGATAGGGCGGGCGCTACGTCGCCCGCCCCGGCCGGCGGCGTAGCGCCGGCCGTACTGTGCCCTTTCACTTGTGCCGCATCGCAGATGCGCCCGACCAAAACCGCGCTTCTCTTCACAATTTGGCCGTTACTAATGAAGTGGACGGTTTGGAAATCGTCCCCGTGTCCGCCGCCATCTGGGTCGAGAGCGTTTCTCTGGATTGGGAACACCACGACCTGGCCGACCGCGTGATCGTAGCCACCGCCCGCCTGCGCGATGCCCCCATCGTCACCAAGGACGATATCATGGCCGCCTTCTGCGGCAGGGCGGTCTGGTAGGTTAACGAGTCACAGGAAGGCGCCGTATTCCCTCAGGCTGCCTGAGGTCCCCGAAAAAGCGCCTGGTTCCGCAGGCTCACTTGGCCGCAAACTGACAACGCTCAGCGCAACCCATCCTCCCACACCATCCCGTCCGTCACCGCGAGAAAGAAATGTTGCCCGCCGGTCTCCACCACCAAGCGGTTCCGGCCGGGCACAAGGGTGATCGGAAGACGTTCCTTGCCGGCATGGAAACCGGTCCACGCCGTACCCTGATCGTGAATCCGGAGGCCATTCAGCCAGACTGAGGCCACTCCACCCCCAACCTGGACATACGCGTGCTTCTCCCGATCCGTGTTCACATCCGCCACTGCTTGCACCATTCCGGCTCCGAGCCGCTCCTGAAGTTTCAAGGCAAAGCCGTTCCGCCGGATTTGCTCGTTCCAGTCCCCCGCTGACGGCGCGTTGGTCGGCACCGGATCAGGTAACGTGTAGGTCAGCCACGTGTCGTCGGGCTTGAGTTCGCCGGCGGTCGCGGTCGTCAGGCGGACCGGCTGCTTCTTGTCGTCCAGCGGTGCCAGGCGCACCTTCCATTCGGGAATGATTCCCGGGAACAGCCGGGGCTCAAACGTTTGCGGCAGCGCCACGTCCCGATATCCCATGGCGTCGAGGATCGACCGCGCCATGAGCGCCTGGCCGGCATAGTTCGGGTGCACGTTATCGGGAGCCAGAATGATCTGACCGGCCTGCATCGCCGCCGCCATCAGCGCCCGGTTTTCCGCAACCGTGCCGCCGTTCTCCGCGGCCACCGTCCGGATGATCTTCTCGAACTCATCGAGTCGGCCCTGGACTCTCTTCCCATGCGCCTCCTGTTCGGCGGGTGTCTTCCCGTCACGCTTCAACAGGGCGCACGGCGTAAGGAGGATCAGACGCGCGCCTCGGGCCCTCACCTTAGCCACGATTTCGCGCAGCGCCGCTTCATACTGCGCCGGCGTCACCTCCCGCAACGCATCGTTGGCCCCCGCGCTGAAGGTCACCCACTGCGGCTTGAAGACGAGTACCGTTCGTTCCAGCCGCGCCGCCATCTGCGGCGCCGTGTCGCTGGCCACCCCGGCACAGATGACCGTCGGCACGGGCTTCCCCGCCTCGCGCAACGACTGTATCAGGATCTGCCCGTAGGTATGCCCGTCCGTGATCGAGTCCCCAAGACACACCACCCGATCCGTTGCGACCGGCTGGCAAGCGCTCCGCCCGGACGGAGAAGCGCAGGAACCGGCCAATAAAGCCGAGGCGGCAATCGTTATCCCTGCCTGAAGTTTGCTCATGATTATGTCCTCATCATCTCGGTTCTCTCCCACGTGGCACGGGCGTCTCGCCCGTCGCCGGCTACGGGCGAGACGCCCGTGCCACGAGAAAACAATCTACCCTTGCCGGAGTTCGGCAAGTTGTCCCGTGGCCGGGTTGTAGCCCCCGAACTCGTGCGCCGTCTCAACCAGGGCAAAGAGGTTCTCCTCCGGCGTGTCACGTCCGCACTGGTCCCCGGTGGACAGGATGAAGCCCCCGCCCTGCCCGGCATCGCGCAGCGCCTGGATCGCCGCCCGGCGAACGTCCGCGGGCGTCCCCTTCAGCATGACTTCGGTGGTGTGCAGATTGCCCATAAGAGACATGCGGCTCCCGCGAGCCCGCTTGACTTCGGCCAGATCCACATCGCCCATCGGCGCGATTTCCAGCGGGTTGAGGCAATTCACATCAGTCTCATCGCAGAGCATATCCACCAGCAACCGCGACTTGCCACAACTGTGCAGCATGGTCGGCACGCCCGCGGCCTTCGCCATGGCGGACCATTTCTTCAGGGCCGGTATCGCGTACTTCCGCGCCAGGTCGGGTGAAGCCAGCGTGATCGTGCCGGAGCCCCCAAAGAGAATGTAGTCCGGTTTCACCGAGAGCAGCAGTTCCATCTCGCGTGTGCCGCGTTCCAGGTCCCACTCGAACCACTCCTGGAGTACTTCCGGGCAGTCCATCTCCGCATAGGCCAACGGGGTGACGCCGCCCTCGGCATAGACCATCCACATCTGAAACCCCGGATAGCCGATACAGTAGCCCAGCGCCTGCTCGCGTTTGTCGCACTCGGCGCGGACCTCAGCGACCGCCTTGCGGTCGATATCGGTCGGCATGGCCAGCAGATGCTTGAGCTTGGGCCACTCGGAGGCAAGATCCTTCACCGGCTTCTCGACAGGCGACGGGGGGTCGTTGCGATAGCAGAGGTCGGCCATGGTCATGTCGCCGGCCGGCGTCTTCACCCACGTGTGTCGTGTAACCGCGTCCGGTTCACGGTCATAGCTGACTTTAAACTCCGCCTGCCGGTCCGCATGAAGAAAGGGTACACCCGTACACGATGCCATCCAGGCTTCGATACCATAGTAGTCCGCCGCATCAAGATACGCGCGCCACAACGGGATTTTGTTGAAAAAATAGACATCCCAGTACGGCAACCCCGTGCGCTTGCACGGGATGTAATTGGAGATGTCAGGCGTCGCCGGCACCCGGTCCGGCTTGCCGTTGCGCATGGCGGTCAGGAACCGCTCTTTCGGGGTCATGGTCATGGTTTTCATAAGGCGATCATGATGGCAAGAATGACCCGCAGGAACAAGGGAATCGTTCTTTGGAGGTCATGGTTGCTATCATCGTTAACTTCCTTTTCTTGTGTTCATGAGCGCTTCCTTCTTACTCACCGATACGCCACTGGCTTGGAGTAATGCACTGACGCAGACTATCGATCAATTCGAGACGCATCCGCTGCAACTGCGGCTGCAGGTCCGGATCGGTGGCGCGATTACGGGTTTCCCAGGGATCGGCGGCCATGTCGAAGAGGAGTTCGCGCCCACCGGGCATGTTCACGTACTTGTAATCCTGTTCGCGCACCATGCGCCAACCGTTCTGATCGCCCAGCCAGCCGGCCATGGTGCTGCCCACTTCGGAATAGACCCACTGCCGCGGGCCATCCCCGTTACCGAGGGCAGCCTGCAGGAAGGAGCGCCCCGGGGTGGACGGCAGAAGTTTCTGCGGGGACTCTTTGACGCCAGCGGCCTCGAGCACAGTAATCGGGAGGTCCACGGCCTCAATCATGTCATTGCGCACGACGCCGGCGGGGATCTTTCCGGGCCAATGCAGGATATATGGGGTGCGGCAACTGGTGTCATAGGCCCAGCCCTTGTGTGCCCGGTCGTGATGCCCCATCATATCGCCATGGTCCGTGCCGAAAATGACCAGGGTGTCGCGGGCCATGCCGCGGCGCTCGAGCGTCTCCAGGACCCGTCCGATCTCGGTATCCACGTGCTCAATCATGGCGCAATAGGCGGCGGTGCGCTTCTTCCAGTAGCGGATCTTCTCCGGATCCTTCACCCCGACAGGATCGGGGATGTCGTCAGCGCTGTAACGGCAGGCGTACTCCTCCGGTGGGTCAATGGGGAAGTGCGGCCCGCAGAAGCTGGCATGCAGGTAAAAGGGTTGTTGTCCGCTGTAACTATCCAGCCACGCGCAGACCCGACGGCCGATGAAGCTGTCCATGTGGTCTTCCGTCTTGAGGAAGGATGGATCGGAGGGTTCCGTGCCCCCACTCGACTCGACGCGTCGCTTCAGGTCCTCGCGGTAACGTTCCAGCAACCCCTTGCTCTGTAGATAGTGCGTCCAATGACAGTCCACATGTTCAGCAAAACTTTTGCCGCAAACCTCCCAGACGTAGTCGAAGCCGCGGCCGCGCGCCTCTTCCTCGAAGTGGGTCAGATCGTTGTGCCACTTGCCCTGGGCGTGGAGTTTGCCGATCATCGCGGTCGTGTAGCCGTGATTCTGGAGCGCTGCAGGCATGCTGGCCAGGCGGGTTGGCCACTTATGCCAGTTGTGCATGAGCCCGTCCGCCACTTGGCTGGCGTAGAGCGCATGCACCCAGGTCATTCGGGTGGGCATGCACATCGGACAGTTGCTGTAGGCGTGCGTGAAAATGGTGCCCTGCTGCTGCAACCGCGTTAGGGTCGGCACGTTCAAGGACGGAACCGTCCGGTTGTCATAGAAATCCCAGCGATGCTGGTCGTCCGTGATGAAAAGAATATTCGGTGTGTTCATAGCGATTTCCCCTTGCTCAAGCGCTTGAACGTGCTCATGCGTTGTAGGTAGGCTCCTTGGGCCATGGGGCCGTGCAGGAGGGGATCACCGGTTTCTTCCATCCACTTGCGCAACGCACGGAGCAGCTCATCCTGAACTGCCGTCAGGCTTGCATCGTCCGCCAGGTTGCGCAGTTCGTGCGGATCGTTCTCCAAATCGAACAACTCCAACAGCGGGTGGTACTGAACCTGGTAGGGAACGTTCAACGCCTTGGCCACCTCCACATAGCTCTTGCCATTGTCGAAGTAGTCCGGCGCCGTCTCCTGCCAGGGGGCATTCTCGAAATTGGCGACCAGTTTATAACGGGCACTGCGGACAGCCCGCATCGGATCATAGTAGGTGTGATAGGTCTTCTCGGCGAAGATCAGCTCATTCGGACGGTATTGGCCGCCGGTAAGGAGGCTTAGGAAGCTCCGGCCCTGCACATTCTTGGGACACGGTAAGCCGATCCACTCAAGCAGAGTCGGCATGACATCGACGTTGCTGATCAGTTCGTGTTTAACCATCCCCGCCGGAATTCCAGGTCCGGACACCACCAGCGGAACCTCGATCCCAGCGTCGTAGAGGGTCATCTTGGCGTGAGTGAAGGCGATGCCGTGATCGGCGGTGAATACGATAAGGGTATTGTCGGCGATGGGCGAGGAGCGGATGGCGTCGACCATCCGTCCAAACGCGAGGTCCGCCGATGCAATGGAGGCTTCAATGGCCGCCAGGTCTTCACGGACCTCCGGGATGTCCGGCAAATAGGGCGGCACCGTCAATCCTTCAGACGAAAGCAGTTCCACATCCTCGTGCGGAAAGGGCCGGTGCGGCTCAAAGAAGTTCACTTGCGCAAAGACTGGGCGCCCCGCTCCGTCGATCTGTGACCACCACTGGGCAAATTCGGTGGCGATATTGCGGCAGGGGCCGCCACCGTGGACGTGCTCGTGCCCACATCGTTCCGCGGTCCGGGCTTCGTGCTGCCCACCGAAGAGATGAGTATCGTAGCCATTGGCCCGCAGGATTTGGGCGAAATGCTTCTCGTCGGGGTTCAGGTCGTTGGCGAATCCGCAATGGGTCAGGCCCACCACCCCGTTGCTGTGCGGATAGCGGCCCGTCCAGAGTGCGGCCCGTGAGGGGCTACACTGCGGCGCAGTGCAGAAACTGTTTTCAAAACGCACGCCGGAAGCGGCAAAAGCGTCTATGTTGGGAGAGCGCACATCCGCCTGTCCATAACAGCCCAGATGCTGCCCCAGGTCATGACAGATGACGACGACGACATTCAAGTGTTTGTTCATTTTCCGATATTTCCTCAAACTGACTCATTGCCGTACTGTGAACACATCTTCATAATTGTGATGCTTCCGGGGGGAAACAGATAGGCAAAATTTGACCCACCCCCCTGAAAGGTGCATTCCTTCGGGACGATACGCTCGGGGTGATTCAAGGTATTCTCCGCATCCGGCGATTCGGCACTCAGCTCAATGACCTGCGCAGTGCCTTTCAGGCACGGAGCGTTCCGGATCTCGATTGTGGCGCGGTGTCCCGAGGGAGTCAGATTCACGACCTTCAAGATCGACTCGCCTGCCTCATTCCTGCCGAAACTGGCCACCAGGCCGCGGCCCCCTCCTTCGAAAACCTCCTGACCTTCCACCGTAATCGGGAAAATGCGCGCACACCGGTTGCGACTGAAGAGCCTCTGAACATGATAGGAGGGAGTCAATGCCACGCGTGTGCCATCAAAGCTGATGGCGCAAAGCTCCCAATGACGGTCGGCCACGTTTACCAGCAAGGGGGCGTAGGAGGCCATCACGACGATGTCACTGTTGCGCTCCATTCCGGTCATGAAGGCCGCCTCCGCGAGGGCCGCCCGCGAATTGCCCAGCCCGGAACCGGGCGGCGCGGCGTATTCGCCCACATAAATACGCGGGCCAGAGCGCTCATAGCTGTCATACTGCGTGACCATCGCGGCAAATTCCGTCGTGTTCTTGAAATAATGCTCGTCCACGATCTCGACCGGCCCGCCTGGCTCCGCGATATTGGAGATGACTTGGATCTCCGGATGCCGCTCTTTTATCGCCCGGAAGAAATGCGGATAGTTGCGCTTGTAGATCGGACCGCCA
>CAYOIT010000100.1:0-15780 GCA_964404035.1 uncultured Verrucomicrobiota bacterium
CGGGTCCGGTTCACGCCGGACCGGTGGAGCAAGGTTTATCTCGATTGGATGGAGAACATCCGGGATTGGTGTATTTCCCGCCAGATCTGGTGGGGGCACCGCATTCCGGTCTTCTACTGTGACGCCTGCGACCACCAGTGGGCGGCGCGCGGCAAGCCGGCGTGCTGCCCGAAATGCCAGGCAATCGCCATCCGGCAGGACGAGGACGTCCTGGATACATGGTTTTCATCCTGGCTGTGGCCGTTCAGCACCTTTGGCTGGCCGGAGACGAATGCCGATCTCAAATTCTACTATCCGACCCACACGCTGGTTACCGCCTCGGAGATCATTTTCTTCTGGGTGGCCCGGATGATCATGGCCGGGATGGAGTTCATGGGGGAAATTCCGTTCCGGGAGGTGTATATCCACGGTACCGTGCGTGACGAACACGGGCGGAAGATGAGCAAGAGCCTGGGGAACTCGATCGATCCCCTGACCATCATCGAGGAATACAGCGCCGACGCCCTGCGTTTCAGCCTCATGATGATCACCGCCACGGGGCAGGACGTGTTCCTCTCCAACGACAAGTTCGAGATCGGCCGCAATTTCGGCACCAAGATCTGGAATGCCGCCCGTTACATGCAGATGCAGGACAGCGAGGGGAAGGGGGGCATGGGGTGCGACTTCAACCCCGACCTTCTGAGCGCCGACGACAAGCACATCCTGGCCAAGCTCTATCAGGCGCGCGAAGCCTGCACGGAGAACCTGCGGCGCTGCCGTTTCAATGACGCCGCGCATGACCTCTATGAGTTCGTGTGGCACCAGTATTGCGACTGGTATGTCGAGTACTCCAAGGATGTGCTTTACGGGAAGGATGCCGCCCGCCGCGCGGAAGTGCTCAAGGTGATGCATCACGTGTTTTCGAGCGCCTTGAAGCTGCTGCATCCGTTCATGCCGTTCATCACCGAGGAGTTGTGGCACGGGATGGGCTATGGCGCCGAGGGCGAGACGATCATGAATGCCCCGTGGCCGGAGGCCAAAGGGGCGGCGGAACTCCAGGCGTGGGGTATCTCCCCGGCGATCGTGAGCTACGTGGATGAACGTCATGAGGTGATCCGGTCCGGCCGCATGCTGCGGGCGGACTGCGGGATCGCCCCGGCGCAGAAGATCGACTACATCGTCAAGCCCAACACGGCGGAGGGGGCGGCGTGGCTCACGGCGGATGCCGCGACGATCAGGAGCCTGCTGCGTGCGAAGGAGTGGACAGTCGATCAGGCCTATGTTCCTGCCGGAGCCGTGCCGAGCGTGGTGACCGGGCTGGGCATGCTGTACATGCCGGTGGAGGGGTTGATCGACGTGCAGGCCGAATCCGTGAAGCTGGCCAAACAACTGGCCGAAATCGAGGGGCACCTGACGCGGGTGAATCAGAAACTGGCCAACCACAGCTTCATCAGCAAGGCCCCGCGCGAGGTGGTCGCCCAGCAGGAGAAGTCGCGCGACGACCTCATCGAAAAACACGCCAAGGTCAAGCGCCTGCTCGAAACGATGAAGTAGGGTGGGGGCCTGAATGGTGGCCGGCAAGCCCCATGGGGGGCCATGCCGGACGCGCTGGACACGGCTGTGCGACTATGGCAGATTGAAATGATGACACCACGAGAAACATTCATTGCGGCGTTGGAACGGCGGCCGTTCAAAGGAAGGGTCCCGCACTTCGAACTGGAGTTTTTCCTGACCATGGAGGCGTTCGGACGGGTCCACCCGGGCCAGCGCCGGTATTCGCAATGGGATCAGATGAGCGACCGCGAGCGCACCTTGCACCGCAAGGATGTGGCCGATCTCCACGTGGCGGTGGCGCGGCGGTTTGAAACCGCGGGGATGCTTTACCACCAGCCGGGCTGGTGGCGGGACGACGATATCCGGCAGTCCCTGGAACATGTCCGGGAGTTGTCGGGCATGGATTACCTGATTACCTTGCACGGCGATGCCACCTATTCCATTCCGGGCGGGGACAAGATGATGGACTTTGTGGGACGGTTGGCGGACGAGCCGGAAGCGGTGAAGGCCGAAGCCGACCGCAACGTTGACGAGGCCCTGGCGCGCGGGGTCCGGCTCAAGGAATGGGGCGTGCTGGACGGGTTCTGCCTGTGCGCCGACTACTGCTACAATGATCAGCCCTTTCTTTCACCCGCGATGTTCGACGAGTTCATCACCCCTTACATGAAGCGCCTGGTGGCCGGCTACCGGGAAATGGGGTTCTACGTGATCAAGCACACCGACGGCAACATCATGCCGATCCTTGACCAGCTGGTGGAGGCCAATCCCCATGCCTTGCACAGTCTGGACCCGCAGGGCGGGGTGGACATCGCCGTGCTGAAGAAGAAGGTCGGCGATCGTGTGTGCCTGATCGGGAACGTGAATTGCGCGACGCTTCAGACCGGGACGGACGAGGATGTCATCGAGTCGTGCCGTTACGCGCTCCGTCATGGCATGCCCGGCGGCGGCTATGTGTTCGGGACGAGCAACTGTATTTACACGGGGATGGCCCTGGAGCGCTACGCGCTGATGCAGAGCGTCTGGCGGCTGGAAGGGAACTACACCTGACCGCACCTGCCGTTCGTTTCCCGCATACGCCCGCGGCCGGAAGAGTTGACGGCACGAATTCAATGGGGGATACTTCGCTGTAACCGAAGACTGAACTGCAACCACGATGTATCGCGCCTACTACAATCTGAAAGAAAGCCCGTTCAATGTTACCAGTGATCCCAATTTTCTATTCCTGAGTCCGACCCATACCGAAGCGCTGGATCATCTGACGTACGGCATCGAACAGCGCAAGGGTTTTCTGGCGATCACGGGGGAGATTGGCGCGGGCAAGACCACGCTCTGCCGCGCCCTGATCAACCGGCTGGATTCGAAGACCAGGGTGGCCCTGATCCTCAACGCGATCCTGCCCGAGACGCAGCTGCTGGAAGCGATTGTCGACGATTTCGGGATTGTCTCGGAGAAACGGACGAAGGGCGCCCTGATCAAGAAACTGAACAGGTTTCTGCTCGATCAGCTCTCGCAGGGCAACAACACGGTGCTGATCATCGATGAGGCCCAGAACATGAGGTCCTCCACCCTCGAAACCATCCGCATGCTGTCCAACCTCGAGACCGAGAAGGAGAAACTGCTCCAGATTGTGCTGGTCGGGCAGCCGCAGTTGAAGGACAAGCTGAATTCGCCGGAGCTCGTGCAACTGAAGCAGCGCATTGCCGTCCGTTTTCACATCCGGGCCCTGAACGAGCGCGAGGTGGGCCGGTACATCGATCACCGGTTGACGGTGGCAGGGTCGAACGGCAGGATTGTCTTTGACGAAGGTGCGTTAAGACGCATTTTTGCGCATACTGGCGGCATTCCCCGGCTGATCAACATCCTGGCTGATAAGGCGCTGCTTCTGGGCTTTGTGCGGGAAACCTTCACGGTCGACGGGCCCCTGATCGAACAATGCATCAAGGAACTCGAAGGCGACGGGATCGCCTGAGCCGGACCTTACCTTATGAGCACCATTAGCGACGCCTTGAAGAAGGCACAGAAACAGAGGGCCTCCGGGCAATCGGGGCTGAATCCGCCGTCTCAGCTGAGTGAGGCGAAACAGCCTGTGGAAAGGCCCGCGGAAAAGTTTGTGGAGAGGTCCGTCGAATCTTCCTCGGGACCGACTTATCGGATCCTTGCGATGCTGCTGCTGGCGATCTGTGTGCTGCTGGTGTTTCAGCTTTGGAACTCGCGCAAGGTCGGCCACGCCCGGGCAGGGGTGAGGGAGAACGGACAATCCGCGTCCCTGCCCCCGACGCTTCCGCCGGCAGGGCCGGTGGCGAAACAGGCTCAACCGGCAGCCTCGAACGGAGCGGGGACGCAGGCGGTTGTGACGGTGGCGCTGACCGGACCGGCCGTTCCGGCCGCAGAAGCGGTGGCGGCAAAGCCGCCTGCGCCGGTTAAGGTTGAACCTCAGCCGGCCGCTGTCAACCAGCCGGCTCCAACGGTTGTGCCGCCGGTGGAGCCTGTTCCGGTTTCACGGCCCAAGGCGGATGCAAAGCAGCCTCCCCCGGCCACTCCGGTGCTCAGTGGAACCTTCTATTCACCGAAAAACCCCGTCGCGATCATCAACGGTGAGAGCGTGAAGGTGGGGGAAACCGTCGGAGGCTACCAGGTTCTTGAAATCCTCGCCGAAAGCGTGAGGTTGGGCTGTGACGGCGACGAGATTGTGGTCAAGTTGAAGTAGGCTGCCCTTTTTCTGAACGATCCATAACCAGCAGGAAATACAACAGATGAGCACCCGACTGAAAAGTGGAGAGACGATTCTCTTTATTGGCGACAGCATCACCGATTGCGGACGGCGCGGAAACGGAGGGACGCTGGGAGATGGTTATGTCCACTGGTTCGACGTCCTGCTGACCTTGCGCGAGGCGGAAAAGCATGTGACCCTCATCAACAAGGGCATCGGCGGCGACCGCGTCACCGGGCTGCAGCAGCGCTGGAGCGACGATGTGCTGCGGCATCAGCCGGACTGGCTGTCGATCAAGATCGGGATCAATGACCTGCACGGCTATCTCGGCAATCCGGCCGATCCCAACACGGTCACGCCCGCGGTCTACGAACGGGCGTACGACGAGATTCTTGCGCGGACGCGCAAAACCCTGCCGAAGTGCCGCCTGTTGTTGATCGACCCGTTCTACATCAGCATCGAGAAGACCCCCGACCTCTGGCGGAAGAAGGTGCTCGATCTGCTGCCGACCTATATCAGGATCGTTCACGCGATGAGCCGCAAATACCAGACGCGGCTGGTGGAAACGCATGCCGTTTATCAGCGGTTGCTCAAGTACCGTGACGCCGACACGTTCTGCGCCGAACCGGTTCATCCCAACCAGGTCGGGCATCTCGCCATCGCCGAGGCCGTTTACACGGCGCTCAGCAAATAGGATCACGTGTCAACCTCCGGACTCCATGAACACGAGTTGCTGATCGTCGACGGTGCGTGCGGGACCAACCTGCAGGCCATGGACATCCCGGCATCTGTCTGGCAGGGGAAGGACGGTTGCAACGAATGGCTGAACGTGGCCGCCCCATGGGCCATTGAGGCGTTGCACCAGTCGTTTGTCGAGGCGGGCGCACAGCTTCTTGAAACCAATACCTTCGGCGCCAACCGCATTGTTTTGGCGGAGTACGGGCTGGAACGGGAGGTTGCCCGGATCAACGCCGCGGCGGTGGCGCATGCCCGCCGGGCCGCCTCGGGGCGGCCCGGAGTTTTTGTGGCCGGATCGATCGGCCCCACCACGAAGCTCGTCTCGCTGGGTCATATCGCCCGCGACGACCTGTTTGCGGTTTACGTCGAGCAGGTGACGGCCCTCCTGGAGTCGGGCGTGGACGCACTGATGGTCGAGACCTGCCAGGATCTTTTGCAGGTCAAGACCGCGGTGGTGGCGTGTTTCGAGACGATGGCGACGCTGGGCCGAAGTGTTCCGCTGATGGTCTCCGTAACGGTCGAGCGCACGGGAACCCTGTTGGTGGGGACCGACATTGCCGCCGCCGCCGCTGCTCTCGCCCCGTTTCCCCTGTTCTCATTCGGGCTCAACTGTGCCACGGGGCCGGTTGACATGATGTCCCACATCCGCCACCTCAGTCACGCCTGGCCAGGGCGTATCTCGTGCATTCCGAACCAGGGATTGCCCGAGGTGGTCGGCGGGCAGACCGTCTACCCGCTTGGGCCCGACGACTATGCGCGCCAGATGCGGCAGTTTGTGGAGGAGTTCGGGGTGAGCGTCGTGGGCGGATGTTGCGGCACGACACCCGCCCACACGCGCCGGCTTGTTGAATCCTTGCGCGGCGTGAAACCGGCCAACCGGCAGCCTGCGCCGGTGCCGGCTGTCACGAGTCTTTACCAGGCGGTCGACCTGCGCCAGGAGATTCCCCCGCTGCTCATCGGGGAAAAGACCAATGCGAATGGCTCCAGGAAATTCCGCGAGCGGCTCCTGGCCGACGATTTTGCGGGCTGTCTCCAGATCGGCATGGAGCAGGAAGCCAATGGCGCCCACGTGCTCGACTTGTGTGCGGCCTACGCCGGCCGGGACGAAACGCGCGACATGCTTGAACTTGTCCGGCTTTTTGCGCCATCCATCAAGATTCCCCTGATGATTGATTCGACAACGCCCGATTGCCTTGAGGCGTGTCTGAAGCGCTGTCCGGGACGCTGCATTGTCAATTCGATCAACCTGGAGGATGGGGGCGTCACGTTGCGCAGGGTCTGCGGGCTGCTGAAGACGTACGGCGCGGCGGTGGTGGCGCTGACGATCAATGAAAAGGGGATGGCCATGACCGCGCGGGAAAAGATCGAGACCGCCCGCCGGATCCATGACATTGCCGTCGGCGAATTCGGCCTGAGCCCGTCGGATCTGCTTTTTGACGCACTGACTTTCACGGTCGGTTCCGGCGACGCGACCCTCCGCGATGCCGCCATTCAGACACTGGCTGCGATTCGGGGGATCAAACAGGCCCTGCCGGGTGTGGGGACGATTCTTGGTGTCAGCAATATTTCATTCGGACTGTCGCCCGCGTCCCGGCGCATCCTGAATTCCGTCTTTCTGCATGAGGCGGTGGAGGCGGGGCTGGATGCCGCGATCATCGACGCCGGGAAGGTGCTGCCCCTCGCGAAGATCGCCGCCGCCGACCGGGAGATGTGTGTGGACCTGCTTGAGGATCGCGAGCGGGAACCCGGGAAGACGCCGCTGCTCAGGTTCATCGAGCATTTCCGCGATGCCGGCGGGGAGGCGGCGGCGGACCAACCTGCTCCCGAGTCGCGCAGCCCCGAACAGGCTTTGTTCGACATGGTGGTGGACGGCAAGAAAGAGGGAGTGGACGATCAGCTGACGATTCTGCTCAGCCGTTTCACGCCCCTCGCCATCATCAACCAGATCCTGGTTCCGGCCATGCGGCATGTCGGGGAACTGTTTGGCCGCGGGGAGATTCTGTTGCCCTTTGTGCTGCAGTCGGCCGAGGTGATGAAGCAGGCCGTCACCTGCCTGGAGCCGTTGCTGGACAAGGCCGCGACCCGTCACGCGACCCAAATCGTCCTGGCGACGGTGCAGGGCGACGTGCATGACATCGGCAAGAACCTGGTCGATATCATCCTCTCCAACAACGGGTACGTCGTGCACAACCTGGGAATCAAGGTTCCTGCGGAGACGATCATCCGCAAGGCGCAGGAGGTTGGGGCCGACCTGATCGGGCTGAGCGGGCTGCTCGTCAAATCCGCCATTGTCATGAAGGAAAGCCTGCCGCAATACAAGGCGGCGGGACTGAGGTGTCCCATTCTGCTCGGCGGTGCCGCCCTGACGCGCAAGTATGTGGCCGAGTCCTGTGTACCGGCGTACGACGGACCCGTGGTCTATTGCACCGATGCTTTCGCCGGTCTCAAGGCGGCGCGCGAGTTCGAGGAAGGGCGTTTGAAATCCACTGTCTTCGAGGCCGGCGCTGCGGTTGGGGCGCTGAAGCCCGGCCCGAAGAATATTGAGATCAGCCGCGATGTTCCCGTGCCGGTGCCGCCGTTCACCGGCTTGCGGCATGTGGTCGACATTGACCCGCACGTTATTTTTCCGTTGATCAATGAGCAGGCTCTTTTCCGGGGCCGATGGGGGTATCGGCGCGGAAAGATGGCGGCCGCGGAGTACGACGCGCTTATCGCCGGCAAGGTTCGTCCGCTGTTCGAGGAGTTCATGCGCGCCGCGGGGGAAGAGGGGTTGATCCAGCCGAAGGTTGCCTATGGCTATTTTCCATGTCACAGCGATGGCAATGTCCTGGTGGTGCGTGACGGTGACCGGAGCTATCATTTCCCATTCCCGCGCCAGGCGGAGGCGCCTTTCCTGTGCATCGCCGATTTCTTCCGGACCGCCGCGGAAGGCGGGGATATCGCCGGATTCTATGTCGTCACGATCGGGGAGGCCATTGGCCTGCGGACGCACGAGTGGTACGGCGTGAACCGGTACCACGACTATATGATGTTGCACGGGTTCAGCGTGGAGGTCACGGACGCCCTGGCTGAGTATTGGCATCAGGTCATGCGACGGGAGATGGGAATTGCGACAACCGAGCCCACGACGCCGGGCGGATATGTGACGCAGGCGTATCGTGGCTCGCGTTACGGCTTTGGGTATCCGGCCTGTCCCGATCTGGAGGCTCACAAACCTTTGTTTGCCCTATTGCGTTCGGAGACTGTCGGCGTTACGCTCACGGAGACGATGGAGATGGTTCCCGAGCAAAGCACCTCGGCCATTGTGGTTCATCATCCCCAAGCGAAGTATTTTGCAGTTTGAGGTGGCAATGAGCGAGGCTCACGGACGGTACATCTGCGCAAACTGCGCCTACATCTACGATCCCGCCACGGGAGATCCCCTGAATGGAATACCGCCGGGCACGCCCTTCGAGCAACTTCCCGCAGAATGGGTCTGCCCGATGTGCTATGCGACCCGGGATGCCTTCGATCCGCTGGATTGACGCCGCGGGTCTCCTGATGTCCCCCCGGTTCCCGGAATTGTCAGTGGATCAATTCCATTCGCAAACCACGAATCCGTGATGGGGCAGGGGACGATCCAGAATCCAGGCGGATCCCTGGCGGGAATCGATTTGCCGTGCCTTGGCCGGTTGAGGCCGGGCCAGCGGGGCCAGCATCGTAATGACCGAGGGGCGCCCCCTGGACCGCCCGCCTTCCCATAAGGGGACAGCCGGATCGACGCCGCCGTTATAGATGACCAGGCGGGTGGCGTTGCCGCGCCGGAAGAGGATCGGGATCAGGTACGCTCCCCCGCGGACGGTTGGCGCCTCCCATCCGGGGCCGGCCGCAAAGCGGGCAGCAGCCTGGGCCAGGAGGCGACGGCAGTCATGGCCGGGCAAAGAGGCCGGGTTGGGGGTGGCATAGGTCACGACCCGGCCGCCCAGTTCGTTCCGGAATACCGTAAGTGCGGCGCCGAAACGGCTGAGGTCGGGCCGGAGAAGGGTGGACCACTCCACGGCTGTCCGGTGCGGCTCAATTTGGGCCATGCGGGGAACCAGGTTGGCATTCATGTAAAAACCCCGGCGGACGCCGGGGAATGCGCGGGCGACACGTTCCACCGAGAAGGTATCGGCTTCCCGGTCGACCATCGCCCGAACGTCGCACCCCAACAGGTTCCCGAATCCACGGGTCTGGAGGATATGAGCGCTTTCGCCGTCGAGAATCAGTCCCCGGGCGAGAAGCGCCCGGATTTTCCCGTCATCGATCACGGAGGCCAGACGGCCAAATAGCGCGCTGACCGGACCGGATTGGAAACTGACCGGGATGCCGTAATTGAGATGGAAGGAACCGGCGGAGAAAGGAAGGGAATAGAAGTCATACATGCTGGCGCCCGGCGAAAGATGGGTGCGCTCTTCCGCATCTTCCCGCCACGGGAGTCCGACGCCTGAGGTTTGCCAGTCGGGTTGGAAGCGGGAGGCAATCCAGTCCAGGCTGGGCCGGCTTTTTTTCAGCAGGTCACCGACGCCCGGATCCTCCTGCGGCTGATTGCCGGAGAACGGAAAGACATCCAGGAGCAGGGCATCCGATCCATAGAGATTGCATACCGCCATTTCCGCCCAGGTTTGGGCATCGGGCTTGGACCAGGTCGTGAAGGGGAAGTTCTCCACTTCGGGAGCGCATTCGGTGCCGGCCGGCCTGAATTGTCTTTGCAGGTCGAGCATCATGAAGGAATAGGGTTTCTCGCGGCCGGCGGTTTCCGAATAAGGTCCGTAATGGGGACGGTGAACCACTTTGCCGTTGATGCTGAAGGCTTCGAAGAGGTCTTTCCAGCGGCGGCCTTCGATGCTGTGCGAGGCAGGGCCCGAACTCATCAAGCCGAGGCTGGTTTCACCGGGCATGTTCCGGGCGACGGCATCCGCCAGTTCCCGGGCGACCTCAAGATGGACGGTCCGCCAGGTGGCGAGCCAGAGGGCGCGCCACGGATGAGGGCGACCCGGCTTGAGCAGGGCTTTGACCAGTTCGGCACGGGTGACTTTCCGGCCCACGACTTTGGCGAAACGATCGATGATAGGCTGTTCAAATCCGCCGCCCCAGAAGAGGGTTCCGTGGTTGTGGAACCGGAAATCGTCCTCGACCCAGATCACCCGGAATCCCAGGCGGGCGAAGCGGCCATAGAGGCGGGTGATGTAGCGGCGCCAGCGGGGATCGTCGAAGGAGGCGCAGGCCTTGGAGGTTTCTCCACGTGGAGAAACCATGGGGGTGAACGGCCGGTCCTTCGGGAAGGTCCGGCCCCGTTCGCAGTGCAAGGCCGTCATCCAGGGATTGAGACTGGTGACGATTCCCGCCCGGTCGAGAATGGTTTTGGCGGTGCGGACGGCCTTGAACCAGCGATCTTCCTCGCGGCGCGAGAGCAATCCGTTGTTCCATTCTTCGGCGGCAAAAAAGAGGACGACCTCCTCGACCTTATGGGACTTGCAGAAGGAAACCAGGGCACGGGCATCCGCGGCGAGGCGGGGGCCCGGCAGGATCTGAAAGCGGAGGTGATAACGGGTGGAACGGCGCGTCGGGGGCAAGGTGGGCATCGCGTAATCTCCGGGTGACATAAGGTTGCTGATGGGGGCAAAGCATAGGGGGGCGAATGGGGGAATTCAATGGGAAAACCTAACGATGGGACGGGCCTCCGGTTCCCGGTTCCGGTCAAGGCCCGGACTCGGGCTGACGGTGCCGATTTTGGGATGTTGGGTTGCTCAATTTCCGTAAAACCGCTGTTGACGACCCTTATGTGGTTGTGTATGGTCTGTGCCCCATTCACTAGGAACAGCTGTGCCGACGTGTCTGTCGAGATGCAGTTTTTGAAAAACACGCAAGGAAGGAGCGAGAGGGATGAGCATCAAGGTTGGGATTAACGGTTTTGGCCGTATCGGCCGTATGGCTTTTCAGGCCATTTGCGATCAGGGCCTGCTGGGCAAGGATATCGATGTCGTCGCCGTTGTGGATATCTCCACGGACGCCGAGTACTTCGCCTATCAGATGAAGTACGACTCGGTCCACGGGAAGTTCAAACACACGGTGTCCACCGAAAAGAGCGATGCCTCCAAGGAAGAGCACGATGTGCTCGTCGTCAACGGCAACAAGATCAAGTGCGTCATGGCGACCAAGACCCCCGACCAGCTTCCCTGGAAGGCCCTGGGCGTGGACTACGTGATCGAGTCCACCGGTCTTTTCACGGATTCCGAGAAGGCCAAGGGTCACCTGGCCGCGGGCGCCAAGAAGGTCATCATCTCCGCGCCGGGCAAGGGCGAAGTCAAGACCCTGGTCATGGGCGTGAACGAGCAGGAGTACGATGCCGCCAAGCATAACATCGTCTCCAACGCCTCCTGCACCACGAACTGTCTCGCGCCGGTCGTGCATGTCCTCCTCAAGGAAGGCTTTGGCATCGAGAACGGCCTGATGACCACGATTCACGCCTACACCGCCACGCAGAAGACCGTGGACGGCCCGTCCAAGAAGGACTGGCGCGGTGGTCGTGCGGCGGCGATGAACATCATCCCGTCCACCACGGGCGCGGCCAAGGCCGTGGGTGAAGTGCTGCCGTCCACCAAGGGCAAGCTGACCGGCATGGCGTTCCGCGTGCCGACGGCCGACGTCTCGGTGGTGGATCTGACCTTCCGCACCACGAAGGACACCTCGATTGAAGAGATCGACGCGGCGCTGAAGAAGGCCTCGCAGTCGTACCTGAAGGGCGTGCTGGGCGTGACGGACGAGGAGCTGGTCTCCTCGGACTTCATCCACGATGCGCGCTCCTCGATCTATGACTCGCTGGCCACGCTGCAGAACAACCTGAAGGGCGAGAAGCGCTTCTTCAAGGTCGTCTCCTGGTATGACAACGAGTGGGGCTACTCCAATCGCGTGATCGAATTGGTGCGCTTCATGGCGAACAAGGACGGCGTGAAGTAAGTCGTCGTTGCCGGTTATCATGGAATGGGGCGGGTGCGAAACGCCCGCCCCATTCTGCTTTTTCGCCCGGTGCGAGGCCGGGAGAACCCATTTTTAGCACGCACACCAACTCAGGAACCAAGCCAGATGAATAAGAAGACATTGCGGGATATCAACTGTCAGGGGAAGCGCGTACTGATGCGCGTGGACTTCAATGTGCCGCAGGACAAAGCCACCGGGGCGATCACCAACACCAAGCGCATTGAGGCGGCGCTGCCCTCCATCCGGCATGTGCTGGAGCAGGGTGCGTCGTCGGTCGTGTTGATGAGTCACCTGGGGCGGCCGGATGGGCAGAAGATCGCGAAGTTTTCGCTGCAGCCGGTGGCGGAGGTGTTGGCGAAGTTGCTGGGGCGCCCGGTGCAGTTCCTGAATGATTGCGTGGGCGCTGAGGTCGAGGCAGCCTGTGCGATGGGCACGGCCAAGCATGGGGCGGTCATCCTGCTGGAGAACCTGCGCTTCCACATCGAGGAAGAGGGTAAGGTCAAGAAGGAGGACGGCACGTCGGTCAAGGCCGACCCCAAGGCGGTGGAGGCGTTCCGCGCCAGTCTCAGCAAGCTGGGCGACGTCTATGTGAACGACGCCTTCGGCACGGCGCACCGCGCGCACTCCTCGATGGTCGGCGTGAGCCTGCCCGAGAAGGTGGCCGGGTTCCTGATGGAGGCGGAGCTGAACGCGTTCACGGCCGTGCTGGACAACCCGAAGCGTCCGCTGCTGGCCATCCTGGGCGGCGCCAAGATCGCGGATAAGATTCCGCTGATCAACAACCTGCTCGACAAGGCCAACGAGATCATCATTGGCGGCGGCATGGCCTTCACTTTCAAGAAGATCCTGAACAACATGGAGATTGGCGCCAGCCTGTTTGATCCCGAAGGGGCCAAGATGGTGCAGGATATCATGGCCAAGGCCCAGGCCAAGGGCGTGCAGATTCATCTGCCGGTGGACTATATCTGCGGCGACAAGTTCCCCAAGGACCCGACCGCGCCGGTGGCGGTGCAGGCGGCGGACGATGCCTCCGGGATTCCGGCTGGCTGGCTGGGGTTGGATGTCGGCCCGAAGTCCAACGAGATCTTCACCGCGTCGATTGCCCGTGCCAAGACGATTGTGTGGAATGGCCCGGCGGGCGTCTTCGAGGACGAGCGCTTTGCGGCCGGCACGAAGGCCATGGCTGATGCCATTGCCAAGTCCACGGCGGCAGGCGCCATCTCGGTCGTAGGCGGCGGCGATACGGCCACGGCGGCCAAGAAGTTCAAGGTTGTCGATAAGGTCACGCACTGCTCGACCGGCGGTGGCGCAAGCCTCGAGTACCTCGAAGGCAAGGCGCTCCCGGGCGTGGTGGCGCTGAACGACAAGTAGGGGGAGGCGGCGCGTGCGTCACCGCGCGGCGGTGCAGCACGCGCCCCCCGGTTTCCGCGCCGGGTGCTCCGGTACAGGCTTGCATGGGCTGGCACTCTGCGACATAATGTTACGTTTTTAGAAAGAAGGAGCAATTAGCATGCGCACGAAGATTGTGGCTGGCAACTGGAAGATGAACAAGACCCCGGCGGAAGGCGCCGCCCTGATCGCGGGGATTCGCAAGGAGTTGGGCGAGGGTGCCTGTCCGGTGGAAGTGGTCGTCTGTCCGCCCTTTACCGGGTTGGATGCGGCTGCCAAGGCGCTGGCCGGTTCCACCATCAAGCTCGGCGCGCAGAATATGCACTCGGAAGCCCCGGGCGCGTTTACCGGTGAGATCAGCGTCGGGATGCTGCAGGAGCTCAGCGTGGGCTACGTCATCCTCGGCCACAGCGAGCGCCGCACGTTGTTTGGTGAGACCGATGCCATGGTGAATCGCAAGACCAAGGCGGCACTGGCAGCCGGTCTGACGCCGATCGTTTGCGTGGGCGAGACGCTGGCCGAACGTGAGGCCAATAAGACCGATAAGGTTGTCACCACGCAGGTGCGCGAGAGCCTGGCCGGCTTGGGCGCCGATCTGCGCAAGGTGGTCGTCGCCTACGAACCGGTCTGGGCGATCGGCACGGGCAAGACCGCTTCGCCGGCACAGGCGCAGGAAGTGCATGCCTTGATCCGGCGCGTGCTGGCAGCTATTTCGGACGGGCAGACCGCCTCGAGCATTCGGATCCAGTACGGCGGAAGCATGAAGCCGGATAACGCAAAAGAGCTGATGAGCCAGCCGGATATCGATGGCGGGTTGATCGGGGGCGCTGCGCTCAAGGCGGATTCCTTTGTGGCAATTGTGCGTGGTGGCTGTTAAGAGGAGAGACTGATGCATGTTCTTGTCGTATTACTGACGATCATTGAAGTGGTGGTTTGTCTGTTGATCATCGGCCTGGTGCTGATCCAGCGTAGCAAGGGCGAGGGGATCAATGCCGCGATCGGTGGCGGAATGGGCGAAGCGCTCTTCGGTGCGCAGGTCGGCAATATCGTGACACGTACCACGGTCGTGCTCGGGATCGTCTTCCTGATCAACACGATCGGTTTGACACTGGTTCTGACCAAGACGCGCGGGCAGAGCAGCGGCTCGGTGATGGACGAGGTGGCTCGGCGGGCTCCGCCGGCTAGTGCACCGGCCGCCGAACCGGCGGTACCTGTGCTTCCGGGTGGCGCGGCACCGTCGGCGCCGATCACCCCCGCCGCGCCAGAGTCTGCTACACCGGCGCCGGCCCCAGCGACCCCGTGAGGGCGCGAGCGTACGCATAGCGTTTCGTGCCAACACCGTCGGGTTCCCGGCGGTGTTGGTGTAACTAGGAGGACGATCCATGGCTTTGAATATCGTGCGGGAAATTGATGACCGCGTGCCGGTGCGGCATGTGCTGGCAAGTGTCTCGGATAAGACCGGGCTGGACACGCTGATCCCCGGCCTGATTGCGGCCTGTCCAGATGTGAAGATCTATTCCACCGGTGGCACCTTCAGCGCCATTCAGGCCATGCTGGGCGCGGGTAGTCGCAACCTCGTGCAGGTGTCGGATTACACCGGGCAACCGGAGATGCAGGGCGGCTTGGTCAAGACTCTGGATTTCAAAATCTACCTTGGTTTGCTCAGCGAGACGTACAACGCCGCACATCGTGAGGATCTGGCGCGCACGGGTGCCGTGGCGCTGGACATGGTGATTGTGAACCTCTATCCGTTCCAGAAGACCGTGGCCAAGGCCGGGGTTTCGCCGGAGGAGGCCCGCACCAACATCGACATCGGAGGCCCCTGCATGGTACGCGCATCGGCCAAGAACTACCTGCGCGTGGCCTCGGTCACCGATCCGGCGGACTATCCGGCGGTGCTGGCCGAGCTCCGTGCCCAGCAGGGCACGATCGGGCTGCCGCTGCGCTGCCGCCTGATGCAGAAGGCCTTCCAGCATACCGCGGCCTATGACAGCGCGATTGCACAGTTTTTCGGCGCCATCGCGCCGGAAACGGCCCGCCAGACGTACACTTGCCACTGATCGCCATGCTGGATCTCCACCTGCACTCTACGTTCTCCGATGGTTCCGATACGCCGGAGGAACTCGTAGCGCTCGGGGCGCGAGCCGGTTTGCAGGGTATGGCGCTGACCGACCATGACAATGTGCGGGGCGCGGGGGCGTTTCTGCAAGCCTGTCGCACGCACCGGATCACGGGGTTGACCGGGGTGGAGATCAGCGCCGAGGTCCCGGCCGGCACCTTGCATATTCTGGGCTTTGGCGTGGACCCTTCGCACGCGGAACTCCAGCGCAAGCTGGCGCGCGTGCTCGATGGCCGCGCCGAGCGCAATGCGCAGATCTTGCAGCGGCTACAGGGGCTGGGCTTTGACCTGT
>CAYOIT010000100.1:15790-16813 GCA_964404035.1 uncultured Verrucomicrobiota bacterium
CGTGGGCGAAGGTCACCGCACAGGCTGGCGAGGATGTGGTGGGTCGCCCCCATTTTGCCCTGGCCCTGCAGCAGCGCGGATATGTGGCTTCCACCCAGGCGGCCTTCGAAAAGTTCTTGGGTAAGGGGAAACCGGCGTATGTGAATCGCTACCGCCTCGCACCTGCCGAGGGGATCCGCCTGATCCGCGCGGCCGGCGGCTTGCCGGTCATGGCGCATCCGTTTTCCTGGGTGGCGGATGACGCGGCCTTGGAGGCGGCCCTGACGGAGTTGATCGCATACGGGTTAGGGGGCATCGAGGCGTATTACCCGGAATATGCGCCGGAACGACAGGTCGCGTATCTGCGCTTGGCACGGAAACTGGGACTGGTGATGACCGGCGGTACGGATTATCATGGCGCGGCAAAACCGAATGTAGCCATCGGAACGGCCCAAGGACGGTTCCGTGTGCCGGATGAATTGCTGGCGCCACTGTTGCAGGCGCTGCCCAGTCGGGTGGGCGTCGTGGAACCCTAGATGCGGCCGGCGTGTAGTTTGCCGGGTGGAGCTGTCATGACGGATGGATGGACCCAGACCTTGCTTGAACTGATCCGGCGCACGTCGTGTGACCTGCCGCAGGATGTGACCGCCGCGCTGCAGGCGCGCCTGACTGCGGAAGCGCCCGGGAGCCGTGCGCAGGCCACGCTGCAAACCGTACTGGAGAATGCGGCTCTGGCGCGCCAGCGCCACGCGCCTTTGTGCCAGGATACCGGTGCGCTGACCTTCTTTTGGCAACTTCCGTTTGGTACACGCACTGATCACCTGGAACACGCGGCGTCCCAGGCTGTGGCGGAAGCCACACGGCGCGGTTGGCTGCGCCGCAATACGCTGGAGGCCCGGACCGGGCAGTCGTTCGACACCAATGTGGCGCTCGGCGCACCGGTGCATCATTTCGAACAGGCCGATGCGCCGAACGTCACCGTATGGCTGTTGCAAAAGGGCGGTGGCTGCGAGAATATGAGCGCGCAGTTCAGCCTGCCCGACG
>CAYOIT010000101.1:0-16550 GCA_964404035.1 uncultured Verrucomicrobiota bacterium
GGGGAATGGGTAACGCTTGATGGGAAGCGATCTGAATACGCAAATTAAACGAATGCAGAAGGAGTGGTGCGCACTATGAAAACGAAGTGGAATGATAACACCATGAAAACACAAGCACGATGGGTCAAGGTATCCGGGAGCGGTGCACAGAGTCTGGGATTTGAACGTTCTGGGTTGCTCCGCCTCCTGCGCGCAGGCGCGTTCCTGGCGGCGGTAATGATGCTGGGAACGGTCGCGGCGTCGGCGGCGAATTATTATTGGGATTGCAACAGCACAACGCCCGGCTTCGGCGCGGCAGGCGGAACGTGGGGAAGCGATGCCTATTGGAACACCGACAGCAGTGGAGGAAGTGGGACCTTTGGCTCTACGATCACCACCAATGACACCGGTTATTTCGGCACGGATGTCACCACGTATGGCCTGGCCGCCGGCACAGTCAACGTGGGCACGGTGAATGTAGGATACCTTTACTTCGGCTCGAAGTCCGGCGAGATCACCCTCTCCGGCGGTACGATCACACTTGGCGCAACAGCAACCATTACCGTCAAGAATACCAACACCATCTCCAGCGCATTGGACGGCACGGGCGGGTTCGTCACGACAGGCATCGGCACGCTCACGCTTTCCGGAAGCTCGTCCAATTCGGGGTTTGTGCAGTTGAAGTCGAACATGATCCTTGCCAGCGGGGCGCTTCTCAGTTGGAGTGGTATAGCTGTCGGCGCAAACTCCGCCCCCGCCTCAGTAACGCGGGTTAAATTGGGGGCGACGCTCACCGATCTTTCTAGTGGTGGTAGTTCTGGCAACATTCGTGTCGGCGACTTCCTGCGGAAATATGGTGAGCTCATCCAGGAGGGAGGGGTGGTCAGCAGCAGCGGCGCGGCTCTCCTAATGGGCTATAACACCTCTCTTGGTACAGCCTACGCCGGCTCCTCGTCATACCAGCTTCAGGGCGGCACGCTGAGCTTGAGCAGCGCTGCAAACGGATACTTGCATATTGGCCACAGCTCGCAGGCATCCTTCACGCAGACGGGCGGTGTCGCTACGCTGGCTCGCACGAGCGTCGCGCTGATCGTTGGTGATTATGCGAACGGCTCCTTTGATATCAGCGGCGGGTCGATTGCCGGTGCGAGCACTTCGGCCGATGTCTACGTTGGTTACAGAGGCTCAGCCGGAAACGTGACCGTCAGCGGTTCGGGGTCGTTCGGGTTCGGGGGTAATATGTCCATGGCGGCGAATGCTGATGATTCTGCGACGACAAAGGGGTCAGCCACGATCAACCTCCAGGGGGGCACGATGGCCGTTAACGGCATGACCCGTGGAAGGTTGACGCCCTCCAATGGCTTCGGCGGCGTCACCTTCAACTTCTCCGGCGGCACGCTGCGTCCCTACAGTGCCAACACGACGATCGGCTCGGCCACGGCAGCGAATAATTTCGCGATCGATCTTTCCGGCACCGGCGCCACGCTTTCCGGCATCGATCTCGCCAGTTCCACAGCCCGCACGAACACCTTGTACGCAACACTTCAAGGTGCGGGCAACATCACGGTGGCTGGAGGCACGGTTTCCTTCTCCGGCACGAACACCTACACCGGCGCGACGACGGTCAGCAACGGTACGCTGAAGCTCTCCGCTACAGGTTCGATCAGCAACACCCCGACGATCACGGTGGCGAGCGGCGCGACCTGCGATGTGAGCGCGGTGACGGGCTTCACCGTGCTTTCCAACCAAACCCTGCTGGACAACGGCGTGGTGACGGGTGCCGTGACGGTGGCGGCCGGCGGTGTCGTGGGCGGGAGCGGCACGATCATCGGCAACGTGACGAACAGTTCCAGTTCAACGATCACCGGGGGCGGCACCAACAGCGTCGGCACGTTGACGGTCTCGAACCTCGTCGTGGGTGCCAACTGCACCTATGTCTGGAACTATTCCGTCACGGGTGGGGACCTGGTCCAGGCCCACAACGTGCTGGCATTGCCGCTGTCGGCGTCGGTGGTGACGGTGGCGGTCAATCGGGTGTCGGGCACGTGGCCGATCAATAATCCGGCCGTGATCCTCAGCGCGAACTCGATTACGGGTTCGACCGACCTCAGCAACTGGGTCGTCACCGGCGATGGCCGTTCGGGGTCCAAGTGTTTCGTCCAGGGCAACCAGGTGGTGTTGATGTCGCCGACGGGGTTGATCTTCAGGATTAACTGACCCTGACGATTATAGTGGTGCAGGGGAGGGGGTGGGAAATGGGTGCAAACCTCAAGATGATGACGGTGGTGTTTCTGGCTTCGGTTGGGATCGCATGCCGGTGTTCGGCGGCGTACCTCTGGGAGGATTTCAATGCCCTTGCCGTCGGCACCAACCTGGCGCAACTGGCAGGATGGGACACCTCGGGTTCCTCGGCCCTGGTCACGAACAACATCTACGGCAAGGGAAGTACGGATCATGTCGCGGCAGTCATGGAAACAAACCTGGCGGTCAATACTGTGATGAGCGGGCTAACCGGGAAGGTGTGGACGGAATGCCTGCTCAACGAGGCAACGCGGACGATTCCCGCAAGCTTGCCGGCGGTGGCGGTGGACGCGACGGCGACCTTGATGGCCGGGGTGACGACGAACGGGTATGCCGTGGTGTACAACCCGGCGCTTGGCGGGTGGGATATCTGCACAAACGACGCCCGCGGCCGGGCCATCGCCTCAGGGCTGGCAAGCGGGGTATGGGCGCGGGTCAGCGTGTTCCAGGATTACCAGGCCCATCGCGTTTCCGTCTTCCTGGATGGCCGCCTTGTGCGGCAGAACATGGGGTTCATCAGCAACCGCGACGACTGCGTGAGCATTTCGGTCCGTGCCGGCGGGCCGAATACCGCCTTCCTGGATGACGCGCTCGTGACCAACGCGATCCCGGCCGCCCTGCTGGGGCCGGTATCGTCCACCAACGACATCAATGGCGATGGCACGCCCGATGCGCAGGAATTGATGACCTACGGCGTGATCGCGGTGTGTGTCACGGGGGAATACTCCTCCATCACGGCGGCGTTGGCGGCAAACCCGCCCGCCGGACGGATCGTGGTGACTCCGGGGTCCCATGCCGAGGCCCTCGTCTTCAGCAATGCCACCACGCTGATCGGGAGTGTGCTCACGAACCTGACCAGCCTGACGGTCGCGACGGGACAGGTGGGGGTCCTCTCGGGGATCACGAATTTCGGGTGTGGCGCCTTGACGATTGGCACCAACGCCAGCCTGTCCTTGAGCGGCTGCACGGCGACGGTGAGCACGCTCGTCATCCAGTCTGGCGGCACGGTCCAGGTGGCGAACGGAACATTGATCGCGGATGGGCTGACCTTGAGCGGCACCTTCACGCTGGATTCGGGGTGGGGCGGGGCGATCACGGTCCAGTCCTTGAACTATACGAATGATTTCGAGGGCTACGCTGTCGGGATGCCGTTGAACCGATGCGGCAGGCAGGGGTGGGGTGCCTCGTCCGCCGCCTCGCTCGTAACGAACGTGCATGCCGGTGCCCGCGCGGCCAGGGTTGCGGCGGACTCGGTCCTGTCGAACACCGTGAACGGGGCGGTGGGGAAAGTCTGGACCGATCTGTACGTCAAAGATCCTGGATCGCGGCCCCATGAGGGGTTGTATCCGCCGCTGGATGCGAGCCAGGCCGTGATGTTCTTTATTCAAAGCAACAATTACGTGACGATCTGGAATGCGGGGGCCTGGGATGTCTGTTCCAATGATGTTACGGGTGCCGGCCGTCCCGCCGAACTGGCGATTTCAACGGGGCAATGGGGCCGCGTGACGCTTTGCCAGGACATGTCGAGCACGAATCTGGCCTTGTTCGTCAACGGGATCCTGGTTCGGCAGAAGGTGCCCTTCATCGCCTCCAGCGTGTCCAGTTACAATCACTTTGTGGTTGAGGTACAGGGGGATATATCCGGGTATGTTGACGACGTGCGGATCTGGCACACGCCTCCGGCCGATCTGACCGCCGATACCGATGGTGACGGCATCCCGGATGCCGCGGAGATCCAGGATTGTGGCGACACCACAGTATTGCCCCGCGGCTCGGTCTTCAAGATCCGGTAGGGTGTGGATAGGCAGGTACTGGTTTCAGATGTCGAGATCTGGAAGGAGACCCGGAAACTAAAACAACCACTATGAAAACAGCCAATAACAGCAACCGTGCTCCCGTGTTTCTTGCCATCCTCGCCGTATTCACTTGCGACGCCGCCGATATGCCGACGCCCCCCGCGCCGAACCCCGCCCCGAAAGTCGACCGCGGCGAGCTGGACGCCGGCCGCAATGACGGCACCGTCGCCTCCTCAAAACCGACCGATCTGATTTATCCGCCCTCCTATGACGAATGCATGAAGTCCGGCAAACCGGTCAGCACCCGCAAACAGATTTATAAAGAGGGGTGGATTGACCTCAATAAAAACGGTCGTAAAGATGTTTATGAAGACCCGGCCCAGCCGGTCGAGAAACGGGTCGAAGATCTGCTGTCGCAGATGAACACCGATGAGAAAACCGCCCAGATGGCCACGCTTTACGGATACAAGCGGGTCGTCCCGGATTACCTTCCCGTCCAAGCATGGAAAAGCGCGCTATGGAAGGACGGCATCGGCAATATCGATGAACACCTCAACGCCTTCAATTACTGGAAGGATGATGTGACGAAAGTCCCCGGCCTCGCATTCGTCTGGCCCGCCTCCAAACACGCTTGGGCGCTCAACGAGGTGCAACGCTTCTTCATTGAGGAAACCCGTCTTGGCATTCCCGTCGATTTTACCGATGAAGGCATCCGAGGCGTCGAGGCGTTCAAAGCGACCTCCTTCCCGACGCAATTAGGGGTCGGGCAGACCTGGAACCGCGCTCTGGTCTTCCAAATGGGCCGAGTAACCGGACGCGAAGCCAAGGCCCTTGGATTCACCAATGTCTATTGTCCGATCATGGACATCATCCGCGACCAACGCTGGGGTCGCTGCGAGGAGTCATACGGCGAGGATCCGTTTCTCGCGGCCGAACTCGGCATCGCGATGGCCAAGGGCGTACAGACCCAACAGGTGGTCGCCACCGCGAAACATTTTGCGATTTACTCCGACAACAAAGGCGCCCGCGAAGGCTTCGCCCGCAGCAATCCCCAATGCTCCTGGCGGGAAGCGGAGCTACTTCACCTCTATCCTTTTGAACGGGTCATCAAGGAAGCCGGCATCCTCGGCGTCATGAGTTCTTACAACGATTATGACGGCATCCCGGTCCAAGGAAGCCATTTCCTGCTCGATACGATCCTGCGCAAACGGATGGGATTCAAAGGCTATGTCGTCTCCGACTCCGGCGCCGTTGAGTGGATGCACGAAAAGCACGCCACCTCCAAAGACATGAAGGATTCGGTCCGCCAATCGGTACTTGCCGGACTTAATATCCGTACGACGTTCGACTCCCCGACGAACTATGTCAATCCGTTGCGCCAGTTGATCAAGGAGGGCGACCTGCCGATGACCCTCGTTGACGAACGGGTCCGCGAAATCCTGCGGGTTAAATTTTGGCAAGGGACTTTCGATTCGCCTTACCGGGATCTGCCGCAAGCGGATCAAACCGTTTGCTCCGCCGAACATCACCAAATCGGCAAAGAAATCTCCTATCAGTCGCTTGTCCTTTTGAAAAATGAAAATGAAACCCTCCCCCTCGACCTCAGTCGGGTCAAAAGGATTGCGCTCTGCGGATTCAACGCGGCCGACGACGGCTACGCTCGCGGCCATTACGGTCCATTGGCCGGCGAAATTTCAACGGTCTTCTCCGCACTCTCCCGGCGCTGCAAGGAAAAAGGGATCCAACTCCTGCATGCACGCGGATGCGACCCGCTCTGTGAAAACCAAGGCGACCTCGAACTCATGTGGGAACCGCCTACCGCCGTCGAACAGAAAATGATCGACGAAGCCGCCGCCAACGCGGCCAAAGCCGACGTCAGCATCGTCGTCGTCGGCGACCGTGATTACGGTTGCGCCGGAGAGCTTCCGACCTGCGGCGAGAACGCCTCGCGCAATTCACTCAACCTCACCGGCCGCCAGGATGACCTGATCAAAGCGGTGGCCAAGGCCGCCGCCGGCAAACCGCTGGTTATCGTACAGATTTCGGGGCGTCCTAACGCCCTCAACTGGGCCAACCGACTCTCACCCGCGATCCTGCAGGCGTTCTTCCCGGGCGCCGAAGGCGGAAACGCCATCGTCGACGCACTGCTCGGCGACTACAATCCCGGCGGTCATCTTACCGTCACCTTCCCCAAATCCGCCGGACAACTTAAGCTCAATTTCCCCTCCTACCCCGGCGCCCAAGGCGGTGAAACCCACTTGACCCAGCATGGCCCGTTATGGGCGTTCGGACACGGCTTAAGCTACACCACATTCGAATTTTCCAATCTGAAAATCGGTTGGGGAGGAAAAGCCGAAGGCAAAAAAGCCACCGCCTCAACCCCGGTTCAAGTCTCCTGCGAAGTCAAGAACAGCGGCGGCCGCAACGGCGAAACGGTCGTGCAACTCTATACCCGCGATACGCTTTCATCCGTCATCACCTTCGAGAAAAATCTGCGCGGTTTCGAGCGGATCAAACTCGCTCCCGGGGAAACCAAAACCGTCACCTTCACCCTCAACCCCCGGGAACATCTCTGGCTGTTCGATCAAAACATGAAAAAAGTGGTAGAGCCCGGCGAATTCAAAATCATGGTCGGCGACGGTTCAGCCAACCGGAGAAGCGGCAAGAAAGGCAAGGCTGTCGAACCCCATCAGCCGGGAATCCGCCTGAGGGGAAAACTCGAAATCTGCGAGGAGGTTGGGAAATGAAAGCAGTCAATAGCAAGAACACGCGCTGTGTCCCCACGTTTGTTGCCATCCTGCTGCTGGTATCCGTCGAACTGGCCGCCGCCGGTGTGCCGGAGCTGGTGCAGCGGCTTCATGCGGCCCCGTCTGGCGTCGTCCTGGCGGGCGGCACAACGGTGGCGCCTGGGTCGGTAACGGTGGAGAGGGTTTGGAACGGCAACGTCTGCACCGCGACGGTGAAGAACGGCGGGGCCTCCCCGGTCAGGATCGAGCGCGTTGACCTTTTTGATTTCAAGCACGGACTGCCGGGCAGCACGCCGTTCTACGGGGAGTCCTTCCAGATGCTCGCGCAGAACATCGGCACACTGGCTGACCCCAAGGACATGGGCAGCAGCTATCCGGACCGGAAACATTACCGGCTCTACGAGGTGCCGGGGCTGCGCACGGCCCGGGGCATGGTGATGTTGCGCCCGGCGGGGGCGGACCAGATCCTGCTCGGTTTCACCTCCTGCCGCCGGTTCGACGGCCTGCTCTCATTCGACGCGGAGCGGCTCGTGGTCTCCCTCGATTGCGAGGGACTTGAACTCGCTTCGGGGGAAAGTTGGAAGCTCGAGGAGTTCACCTGCGCCGCATCCCCCTCGCGCGAGGATCTCTTGGACGGACTCTGTGCGCGGATCGAGCGAAACCATCCACGCCGAACCGGGTTCAAGGCGCCGCCGCTGGGCTGGTGTTCGTGGTACTGTTTCGGGCCCAACGTCACGGTGGCGGACATCCGGGGGAACCTGGATTGGATCGCGGCCAAGGCACCCGAGTTGCGATATATCCAGATAGACGACGGCTACCAGCCCTGGATGGGCGACTGGCAGGAGAGCGGCAAGTCGTTCGGGGGGGATATCCGCGCCGTCCTGTCCGAGATCCGCCATCGCGGCTTCGAGCCTGCGATCTGGCTGGCACCTTTTATCGCGAGCCCCCAATCGAAGCTCTTCCAAGAGCATCCGGGCTGGTTCGTGAAGGATGATGAAGGCAAGCCGCTGCGCTCGGACAAGGTCGGCTTCGGTGGCTGGCGGCTCGGCCCATGGTACTCGCTGGATGGGACCCATCCCGGGGCACAGAAGTTCATCGAGAGCACTTTCCGTACGATGCGCCGGGAGTGGGGTTGCACCTACTTCAAGCTCGATGCCAATTACTGGGGTGCCTTGAACAAGGGGCGGTTCCACGATCCCAAAGCCACGCGCATCGAGGCCTACCGTCGCGGCATGGAAGCCGCGCTACGCGGGGCGGGGGATGCTTTCATTCTCGGATGCAATCATCCCATCTGGCCCTCGCTCGGGTTGGTTGACGGGGCACGCACTTCCAATGACATCGCGCGTAATTGGACCGCCATCAGGGATATGGGACGGCAGAACCTGCTGCGGGGCTGGCAGAACGGCCGGTTCTGGTGGAATGATCCGGACTGCGCCCTGCTCGGCCCCGGGATGCTGATGGACATCAGCGGAAAGCGAACTGGACAGCAGGGGCTGCCATGGAACGAGGTGATCTTCCACGCCACCACGGTCCATGCCTCGGGCGGCATGATGCTGAGCGGGGACAACTTGCCGACACTCGCTGCGGAATCGGTAGGCCTCTTGCGCAAGTTGGTTCCGCCGACTGGAACGGCCGCGAGCTTTGCTGACGAGACGCTCGCTGTCGGCCGCACGCCGAAGCAGGGCGGGGAGTATCTCTACCTCTTCAACTGGGGCGACGAGCCTGTCGAACGGGTTGTTTCGCTACCCGGCAAGGTGACACTTAAGAACTTCTGGACCGGTAAAACGTTGGGAACATTTGAGGGCGAATACCGCGTGCCGACGCTGGCCCCGCACAGCGCGTTGTTGATTGAGTCACGACAATAACAAAGGAAATGATCAGGATGACTGTAAAACGAATTCTTGTGGCTGCGACATTCAGTATCGCGGCGCTTACGGGGCTCCGAGCCGAAGACGGCATGGACAAGCTGTGGGGCGAGTCGCAGCCTAAAACGCAGGCCACGGACACCACACGGGGTAAACATTTCCGAAAGGGGCATTACGGCCTCTTCATGCACTGGGGTCTCTATTCGCAACTGGCGGGGCAGTGGAAGGGGAAGACCTACTACGGCATCGGGGAGTGGATCATGCACCCGGCCATGGCGGGGATTCCGGTTCCGGAATACATGGAGGTCGCCAAGACCTTCAACCCCGACCGGTTCGATGCCAAGGCCATAGTGCAAATGGCCAAGGACGCGGGGATGACCTACGTCATCATCACCAGCAAGCATCACGAAGGCTTCGCGATGTTCAAATCGGCGAATCCGTTCAATATCGTGGACGCTACCCCTTTTCACCGCGATCCAATGAAGGAACTGGCGGAGGCCTGCCGTGAGGCGGGGCTCGGGTTTGGATTCTACTACTCGCACAACCAGGACTGGACGGCACCGGGCGGGCATGGCGGTCCAAAGCAGAATGCGGACGGCAGTCCGGCGACGTTCAAGCAGTACTTCCGGCAGAAGTGCTATCCTCAGGTGAAGGAGATCTGCACGCAATATGGACCGTTGGAGGTGGTCTGGTTCGATACTCCCGGCAAAATGCCCAGGGAGTGCGTCGTTGAGCTTCACGATCTCGTGCGCGCCACGCAACCCAAGGCCTTGCTGGGGAGCCGGATCGGATACGGGATGGGCGACTACGAGTCGCTCGGCGATATGGAAGTACCGCCTGAGAAGGTTGGGGGATTGTGGGAGACCTGTGATACGAGCAACGATTCCTGGGCTTACGCCTGGTATGACACCAACTGGAAAGATCCGCGCGAGATTTTGAGGCGGCTGGTGTCCACCGTGGCGCGGGGCGGAAACTACCTGCTGAATTGCGGTCCGGACGGCAAAGGGCAGATTCCCGAGCAAAACCAGAAGTTCTTGAGGGAGGCCGGGGTCTGGATTCGAGCGAATCCCGAGGTTATTTACGGCGCGGGCCCGTCTCCGTGGAACTGCGCGATGCCCTGGGGCGATGTGACGATGCAGGGTGATACAACGTTGCACCTGGTCGTTTTCGACCCGCCCCGCGATGGGTTCATTTATCTTCCGGGATTAGCCACCCCGGTCAAATCAGCCACATGGTCGTGCCACGATCCTGTCGGTGACCGTATTCCCTGGAGGGCGGGCGTCCCCGACCGCCGTAGTGGCGGCCCTATTGGCGCGGCGGCTGGGGATCAGCCTTCGCCTTTGGGCTACGGCTTGACAAGCATCCGCCCTCCAAGCGGGGATAACGCGATGAGTGGGGGTAAGGCGATTGTGACGGAAACTGTGGGACATACGGTGCGTTTGAAGTTGCCTGAAGGCGCATCGGAAGGCCTGGCCAGTGTGATCCGCGTCGAACTGGCGGGCAAGCCTGAGGTGGATACGATGCTGGCGCTTCATCCGAATCTCCCGAACACCCTGCTCTGTCATTTCGCGACAGCCACGGGCTCGGAAAAGAAGAAGGTGAGCTGGATGGAGAAGTTCGGGGAATGGAAGCACGCCACCCAGGTGAGCCACTGGACGCCCGAGGGTCGGGTCAGTTGGACGGTGAATGTGTTGGAGCCGGGCGCTTATGCAATTTCATTGAAATACCGGGGGAAAGGTCGCCTGGTCTGGAAGGTCGCCACCGATGAGGGTTCGGTGATTCAGAACCAGCAGGCGGCGACGACGCAGTACCAGGAATATCCGATGGGAGTGTTTGAGATCAGGAAAGCCGGTGTGCACAAGATCGAGGTGTCGCTGGTCGATGGCGACCGCGAGACCGCCAGTCTGGAGGGGATCACCTTGACGCGAGTGCAAATGTGACGGAACCGGAGACGCAGGCTCCCCGCAGTAGCGGGGAAGCCCGCCCTACAAAGTGGAATCGCATAGAAGGCCGAGCTTCCCGCGATGCGGAAGATTGGGGAGAAGACCAATGGATGTCTGGATAATCATGAGAACATCAATAAACCGAATTTTCTGGTTAACCGCGTTTCTGCTCATGGGAGCCGCGTGGAGCGCTCAAGCCTCCGGCCCGGAAGTGACATTCTCCGCCGACGGCAAGCCGGCCTCTTTCATTGTGCGGGAAGCAGAAGGCAATCTGGTGCGAACCGATAACCCGGGAAGCGGGTTTTACCTGAGTGTGTTCGAGGGCGACGACGAGCGTGAGGTTCCACTTTCCAAGGTTGTGGCACGGGACGGAGCGCTCATCGTTTCCCCCGAGGAGGGCCTGCCCCGGTTTACTTTCGAAATCACGCGCGGTGCCAGCTACATCGCGCTCAAGTTGAAGCGGGCCGAAGGGATTCCCGATTCGGGCGGGATATCGCTTCACTTTAGGATGAATTGCCGGAAGGAAATCCGGGTGCTTCCGTTGGATTACATGATTGAGGCCCGCGCGCATGGCCCGGTCACTGTCGTGGCCAACTGGAAGCACCTCTGGCATCGCAATCCCAAGGATCCGCTGGGCGGATTCGCTGTCTATGGCTTGGATTCGGACGACCAGAATGACGAAGCTTTGACTCAGATTTGGGTCAACGAAGATATCCCGAAGCCGAAGATTAACGGCGCATGGACGGCGGAACGGGTGCGGCGGTGGGTGGACGATTACGCGCGGCGTTTTCAGGATTTGACGGCGATGGTTCTTTCGGCCTCAAGTCCGGCGGAACTGCAAAAGCTGACCGACTATGCGCAGCAGGCGGGGGTGAAGGTGGTCAAGCTGCATACGGACACCTGGCGCGGCGAGTACTGGCCTCAAAAACGGTCCCATGTGGATGTCAATCCGGACGTGTTTCCGGGTGGACGCGCGGATTTGAAGCGGTATGCGGACGATCTGCACCGGCGCGGGATGCTGCTGGTGCTGCACTACGTTTGCGGCGGGATCGGGAGTTCCGACCCGAGACGGGTGATGGGCCATGTGGACCGGTGTTTGGCTTCCTGGGGGAAGGGGTGCCTGGCGGAAGCCATCGACGGCCAAGCCCAAACCCTCCGGTTTAAACCGTCGGAAGGAACGCAATTGCCGCTCACGTTACCACATCTGGGCGCCAAATCGGTGGTTGGCGATTTTATGAATACCGGGATTCTCAGGATCGAAGATGAGATCGTGGGTGTGGGAACCTTCGAGGACCTCGACAAACCCGTTTGGACTCTCAAAGATTGCCATCGTGGCCGGGGCGGAACCCCGGTGGCGCCGCACCCGGCCGGGGCGGAGGCGGCGGGTCTGCTCTCGGCTTACGGGCAGAACTATATTCCCGATCTTGACTCGCCACTGCTCGAGGAAATGGCCGGGGAATATGCGGCCTTTGCGAACGAGATTGGCCTCGATCACCTCGAGTATGACGGCTACGAGATTCATGCGCAGTATCCGTGGGGACCTGGAAAATTCAGCGATGTAGTGGCGCGCGCGCTCGACCATCCGGTGAGCAGCAACACCTCCGGTGGTCGGCCGGTGCGATCGAACCTCGAGATGCTCTTCAGCAAAGTCCGGAAGATCGACCAGTTCGGTGGGAGTTCGGCCAAGCTGTCGCTCTTGCTGGAGGGTCATCGGCCGGCAACATCGTTGTTGGACGCCAACTTCGAGTTGCAGGCGGGCGTGGCCCGCGGATTCAAGCGCTTCGTTATCTGCAAGCCCGAACCTATGTTCGGCGTCTCCTTGGAGACGCTGGATTCCCATGGGCTGGTGAAACCGATGATGAATGCATTCCGGAACTGGAAGCGGGTCTCGGAGTTGCTGACGGATGAACAGCGCGCGGTGCTTGCCAAGAGCGTCGAGCCCGTGAAAAGCCGCCTCGTCCAAGCCGGCAATCATGTTCAGAGCCGGGACCTGTATTGCGTCGGCGAGTCGGGGGGCAAACTGGCATTGACGCCGACCCGGGTGATGATCCGCCGTGAAGGGGACGCCCCGTGGCTGATTGGACAGGAGTTCGGGCCGGCGGGGCCGTGGCAGTATTGTCAGCCGGGGGATGTGTTGGAACTGGAAAACCCCTTCAAACCCCAGGCCGCAGGATTCGTGATCCGCGTTCTGCCTGAGCTGGGTGGCACGGGATCCGGGACTGCGGCCCCTGTCGCGGACCCAAGCAAGGACTCAACCGTTGTGGACAGCTACCGGACCGGGGCGGAAGCGGCCGGCAATGGGGATGTACGTGTGGGTGGCCCGGTGAACGGAAACCTCTCACTGCAACCCAAGGCTGCGGAAATTAGAAATCAGCGGCACACCGCGTTTGCCCAGGATGGCGGCGCGCTGGTCCTTTCCGCGAACAATCCGACGGGAGAAGCGCAGTGGATCGAAAACGATCTCCCTTCGTTTAGGCGCAACTTCAGCATGGAAGCGACCCGGGCCATCGGTATGGAAATCACCGGCGACAACAGCGGCGCCATTTTTCTCTTACAAGCAAAGGGACGCGGCACCCGGGATTACGTGGTAAAAATCAACTTCACAGGGAAGAAGACGATTGTCATTCCAAACGGCGAAGCGGCTTGGGCCAATGGCTGGTGGGGTTGGCGAATGGGCTCCAAACACTTCGACTATGGCAAGTGCGGACGGATCGACCTTGGGTTCGGTTACATCCCGCCGGGAAGCCAGCCCAGGATCAAACTTGAAAACCTGAGACTGATTCCGTCTCAACCCAGCCGGTTGGTCAACCCGGTGATCCAAACCGGATCCGGACACGTGCGCATCACGGGAGAAATCGAAACGGGGCAGTACCTTGAGTTTGACGGAAAAGGAAAGGCCCAGGTTTACGACAAGAACTGGAACCGGGTGAAGGAACTCCAAGCAACCGCTGCGCTTGATTACTTGATGCCGCATGGGTATGGCCCGGTCAAGGTCGAGGTTCCCGGAGGAAGTCCCCGCCCGTGGCTGGCGGTGCGGTATATCGTCAAGGGTGAATCCATATGACGTACAGGTGAATTATGAGTTTTGATTTCAAGAAGGCGGATTCACAGGCGACGGTGGTGGAACCATTGGAGCCGGGGCAGTTTCCTTACAAGGCATACGAGGACTATGAGGCATCGCGTTATGAACGGTGTCGCCGGTTCCGGGGGGCGGCTTCGGGCGTGCTGGTCTACCGGCGCATGCGTGTCCAGCAGTGTTTCTCCTCGGGGTGTCGGCGCATGGACGAGTCCCTCCGCTGGCAGTTGGGGGCGCTGGCCAAAAGCATGGAGTTTGAGGCGGATGTCCCCAATTTTCTAGAACCCTGGTATGGCATCGGGACGCTGGCCAGTGCGTATGGAGTGGACTACGAGTGGTTGGAAGGCCAGGCTCCGGCGGTGAGTCATCCTTTCCATTCGGTTCAGGAGGCCCTCGACGCACCGGTCAAACCCATTGCCGAGACTGCAATCGGGCGGCACACCTTGGACATGATCCGGTATTTCATGGAGCAGACCGGCGGGCGCCTTCCGATGTCGCTGGCCGATACGCAGTCCCCGCTCAATGCGGCGTGTATGCTGGTGGACACCAGCAGTTTCCTGCTCGATTGTATCGACGATCCTGATGCGGTGCGTGCGTTTCTCAGGCGACTGGCGGATTTGCAGGTTGGGTTTGTCCGCAAACAGCAGGAGATCATTGGTGATCGGCTGGTGTGGCCCGGGCATGGATTTGCCTCCAGCCCGGTGTTTTTGGGGCTGGGGCAGAGCGACGACAACCTCTTGATGATGTCGAATGAGATGTATGCGGATCTGGCGGCCCCGTCCCTGTGTGCCTCCGGTGCGCCGTTTGGTGGCCCGGTGTTCCATTCCTGCGGGAACTGGTCGGATAAACTGCCGGTCATCACGACTCTGCCGGGAGTGCGAACGGTGGATGCGGCCTTTGGTGACGCCACGGATCCCAACCCCAACCCCGTTGAACCGTTTCCAGCGGCGTTGGTCGGGACTGGCATCGTGTTGAACGCCCGTATCGTGGGATCGCCTGACCGAGTGGCTGAGATCGTCCGCCGATTGTGGGCTCCTGGCATGAAGTTGATTGTGGTGACATACTGTCAAACCCCACAGGAGCAAGCAGAGGTCTATGAGCGAATACACGGGATGTGTTTGTGAAAGAAGGATGCCTGATGGAAAACGACATACAGACGAAGACAGGACGGTACCGGTGGCTGGTGATTTGTTCACTGCTTTTTGCTGTTACCACCATCAACTATATGGATCGGCAGGTCATCGGCCTTCTGAAACCGTACATCCAGAAGGATCTTGGATGGAGTGAGATTGACTACAGCAATATTGTCTTCTTCTTTACCCTGGCGTATGCGATCGGATATCCACTGGCAGGCCGGCTGATGGATCGGGTGGGGGTACGCCTTGGCCTAGCCGGAGCGGTCTCGTTATGGAGCCTTGCGATTGGTGTCCACGGGCTTATGGCGACTGTGCTGGGGTTTAGTTGTGCTCGTTTTGCCCTGGGCCTTGCGGAGGGCGCGAATTTTCCGGCGGCCATCAAGGCGGTGAGTGAGTGGTTCCCCAAGAAGGAGCGTGCGCTGGCCACCGGGGTGTTCAACTCCGGGGCGAATGTCGGCGCCTTGATCACGCCTATTCTTGTGCCCTATATCACGATCAAATTTGACTGGCAGGCCTCGTTCTATGTGCTGGGGATCATCGGCCTTCTTTGGGTGCCGTTCTGGTTGAAATGGTATCGAAGTCCTGAGAAACATCCGAAAGTATGCCGGGCTGAACTGGCACTGATCCAGAGTGATCCGGCTGATCCTCCTGCTCCGAAGATCCCCTGGTTAAAACTGCTCAAGTACCGGGCGGTATGGGCGTTTGTCATCGGCATGTTCATTACGGCACCGATCTGGTGGTTCTACCTCTACTGGGTGCCGGATTTCTTCAGCAAGCAGCATGGGTTGAACCTATTGAAATTAGGTCCGCCGATCTTTGTCATCTACCTGATGACGGGATTCGGGAGCATCGGGGGCGGCTGGTTGTCCTCGCGGCTCATCCATCGTGGGTGGTCGGTTAATGCCTCGCGCAAGACGGCCTTTCTCGTCTGTGCGCTTTGCGTGGTGCCCGTGTTTGCGGTGTGCAAGGTGACGAACCTGTGGCTGGCGGTTGGCCTGATCGGTTTGGCGGCGGCCGCCCATTCCGGGTTTGCGGCCAATCTTTTCACCCTGGTCTCGGATACGATGCCGCGGGAGTGCATCAGTTCGGTGGTCGGCATCGGAGGCATGGCCGGTTCGATAGGCGGCATGTTGATTGCGAAGGTGGCGGGCTACGTTCTGGAGTGGACCGGAAGTTACCAGCCCATGTTCATCATTGCCTCATCGGCGTATCTGATTGCCCTGCTGGCGATGCATCTGCTGGTTCCGAAGATTGAGCCGCTTAAGAGGATGATAGTATGACCGATGCCCGGTTCCTGAAGAACTGGCATGGATGATTTCAAGGAGTTCGGCCTGCCTTACCTGAAGGAATTGTATGCGACAGAGGCCAGCGTCAAACTGTTTCACAATGACGCCGGTTGTGCCTCATCGGTTCGGGATTATCCGGAGATTGGGATCAACCTATTCAACCCCGGCATTCAGCAGACAATCAGCGAGATTCATGAATGGACAGGCGGGAAGTTGGCGATTCTCGACAGCATTCCTCCAAGGGATGTCCTTGCCAAAGCAACTCCAGAAGAGGTCACAGAGGCGGTTCGGCATCAGAAAAGAGAACTTCCGCCTAATTCTCGGGTCGTTCATTCTTGTGCAGGCGGTATGCCGCCAGGCGTTGCAACTGGGAATATTCAGGCATTACTTAAGATATTGTGGGAATGAGTAATCACTATGT
>CAYOIT010000102.1:0-1111 GCA_964404035.1 uncultured Verrucomicrobiota bacterium
GCCGCCGTGTGGGCCTTGCAGAACCGGCAGTGGGCAGGGCGCGAGACGGGCAACTTCCCGGACGCGGAAGCGACCTGCGTGCCCTTGATCTCCGGGGACAGGGTCTGCGGTGTGCTGGTCGTCCAAGCGGCAGGCGAGACGTGGCAGGCCCTCCAGCGTGAACTGATGGAATCCATCGCGAGGCTTGTGGCTGACATGATGGTTCGTGAGGAAACAGCCAATCTGGCGCGTGACGCCCAGGTTGCAGTGAAATCCCAGAAGATGCAGCGTGCGCTGGTGGACAACTTTTCCCACGAGATGCAGACCCCGCTTTCGGTGGTCGCCAGCGCCATCCAGCACCTGCGGCGGCAGGGTTGGCCCGCGCTGGAACAGGACGTCCTGCGGGAAGCGTCGATCGCGGTGTCCCGGCTGAGCCTGGTCGTCAACGAAATGGTGGTCCTCGCCAGACTGGATGGCGGCATGCTCCACCCCGCACTGGAGTGGTGCGATGCCGGAGATTTCCTGCGGGAATGGCGTGACAGCAGAACGGACGCGAGTACGGGCCACACGATCAGACTGTCACTTCCCGGGCAGTCGGTTTACATTCGGCTTGACCCCGGTTTGCTGAAGACACCCTTGGACAATGTCATGGACAATGCACTCCGTCACGCGCCTGCGGACACACCGATCGACGTCGCCGCTTTTCTCGATGACAGCCAGTTGCGGATTCAGGTCACAGATCGGGGGCCGGGTATTGCGGTGGGGCAGGCACATCGCCTTTTCGAACGGTTTTACAGGGGCCCCGGCGAGGCCCCTGGTGGTTTGGGGTTGGGCCTGGCTGTTGCCAAGGAATTCCTCGAACTGATGGGCGGCACCATCACGGCGGCCTCGCCCCCGGGGTTCGGCGCCTGTTTCACCATTTCGTTACCGTGTGTGACGGAACTGCCTCAAACCAGGGAACCGAATCCATGAGTTATCTGATGACGGTATTAGTGATCGATGATGAACCACAGATCCGCAAACTTCTGGAGATCACACTCGAGAGCGCCGGCTTCCGGGTCATCGAGGCCGACAACGGACAACTGGGATTGAGTGAAGCGGCTTTGGGCCGTCCGGACGTCATCGTGCTCGA
>CAYOIT010000102.1:1211-16401 GCA_964404035.1 uncultured Verrucomicrobiota bacterium
GTCGCGCGGCAGGTGAAAGTCCGGGGCCGGGAATTGCACCTGACGCAGATTGAGTATGCCCTGTTGGCGCTCTTGGCGCGTTACGCGGGACGGGTGCTGACGCACGAACACATGCTTCGAACCATCTGGGGGCCCAACGCGGTGGGCCAACGGGAATACCTTCGCGTGCACCTGGGCAGTTTGCGGTCGAAGTTGGATGGTGCGGTGACGATTCGGACCGAACCCGGTGTCGGATATCGTCTGGTTCCGGACGAGAAATAGCCGGTTGCGCTGGAAACCGACCGGACGGCCGGCCATCTTTATGGTTTCCTTATCCCGTACCGGCTCTTCTTTACTACCCCCTTCTGATCTTCCCAGTTATCTTCTGATTACAGGTCTGGAATTCGGTGACGAAGAGAACGAGGCGTTGGCGGAAGGGATAGGAGCGGCTCAAGTGTTGGCTTCATGACCATGGGAGGGTGACATGAAATACATCGCTGTCATGACTGACCTGATCGGCCTTGATGATCTCATGGTCAAACTCGGGCGCTTGAACGTGAACATGGTTTCCGTGTCGAGCGTAAGCCGTTCAACGGGTGGCACCGTGTCAGAGAGGGACCGACCTGGCGACGGAACGGCCAACCCACTTTCGGGAAAGGTATGGGTGGGCCTGATCGCAGGTGATGGCGTGGTGGATGCGGCCCTGCGGACCATCCTGAAGCCCTGCAAGGATAGTCAGGCCGAGGTCATGGAACTGGCAGACGGTTTGTTCGGCGGACTGAGATGAACAACCTTACCCTTGTTGACATGCTCTTGCAGGGCTGGCCTGTCTTATCAATTCTGCTCGTGATGTCCATTTTTTCGACCACCATCATCGTTGACCGGGTTCTGGCCATTCGACGCGCGAGGACCAACGCCAGGGCTTTTGTCGCCCGAGTGGTGCGGATTATGAGCGCGGAGGGGGTTGCTCCGGCGGTCGAGTTCTGTGCGAAACACAACAAACCGGTGGCGGCCGTGGCGGCCGAAATCCTGATGCAACCCGGCAAGCGCGCGGCACGGGAGCGCGCGGTGCAGCACGCGATGCAGGGACAAGTGCGCCGGTTGGAGACGATGGTCCCCGTGCTGGGCACCGTGGCCAGTACGGCGCCGTTTGTGGGGTTGTTCGGCACGGTTTCGGGATCATCAAGGCCTTTGCCAGCATCGCGGCCAATACGGGCGGAGGCCCTGAGGTGGTGGCGGCGGGCATCGCCGAAGCGCTGATCACGACGGCTTGCGGGCTGGTGGTCGCCATTCCAGCTTTGGCGGGTTACAACTACTGCATTCACCAGGTCGAGGTCGTGATGGGGGAAGTCGAACTGGCTGTTTACGACTTGGTTGAATCGCTTTGCAGCGGAGAGGATTGAGCGGAATGAAGGTGACTTCCTTCAAGCACGGGGGTGGCAAGTATCGCGTGATGGCGGAGATCAACATGATTCCGCTGATTGACGTGTCCCTCGTCCTGTTGATCATTTTCATGATCATGACGCCTTTTCTCGTTCGCTCACAACTGAAGATTAATCTGCCGAGTTCCAAAGCGGCCTCGGAGGAGGCGCAACGCCATCGGACGCTGCAGGTGCAGGTGGATCGCAGCGGAACGGCGTATCTTGATGGGCAGGCGGTGCCGGGGGATCTCCTCGAGAGCCGGTTGCGGCAAGTCCTGCGTGAGCCGGAAAACGAACCGGTGGTGATCGAGGCGGACAAGGATGTCGCTTTTCAGCACGTCGTGACGGTCATGGATGTCGCCAAAAAAGTCGGGGCGACGCGGCTGGCCGTCTGCGTCAAGAAAGCCTCGGGCGGAGGCGGTCGCCGGTAGGGAAGGTCCGATGGACGCACCACGAAAGAGAGTCGATGCCAACCATGAGAATATGCATCCAGGCCACAGTGAATGACGAGCGGGGTGTGCATGCCCGGCCTTCGGCGTTGATCGTGAGGGCATGCAAGGATTACCCCGGGATGGTTACCGTCAGTCGGGCTGACGACCCGGAGAGTCCGGAATACGACTGTAAAGCGATGATGGCGCTCATCGAAATGGAGGCGGCCTACAAGACCCGATTGAGGTTCTGCGTCGAGCCGTGGCTCCGTCCGGGTGACGGCCGTCCTGACGAAGACGAGCAAAAGGCAAAGGCTTTGTGTGACCGGCTGGTCGAGATCGTCTCGATGACGCTGGAGGACATCGAGCGCCTCTGGCCATAGCGTAGGGGGGCAAGTGGGTGACCCGATGTGGCCTGGAGTCTCGCGGAGCCTGAGGCGGTTAGCCGGCCGTGGAGCCTGGGCTCAGGTGTCAGGTTTCATCTCGGGCGCGGGGGCGGCGAGGTCATCCTCCGTATCCGGTTTTCCATCTGGCCCATCCGATGTCAGGCGCATCACTCCTTTGGTCATGCTGTAGCGATAGGAGTTCTTCCATGGGTCCGGATAGAGCGTCCTGATGTAAGGCCCGTTCCATCCCCTCACTCCGGGACGGCGGAGTAACGCCAGAAGCGACTCGCGGGTGGAAGGATACCTGCCGCAATCCTTATGGAACATTTCAAGCGCGGTCCGGAGCGTGGCCAGATCGGAGGTCGCGTGCTCGATGGGGTTGAACCGGCGCACGCTCTCGGTGTTGTGTCGGGTCGTCTGCTGGGTTAGCACAGCCCCAATCACCACGAAGAGAATGACCAGCACGGCGACGTAGCGGGGGCTCTTGGTGACCTGTGTCCACGTGGCGGGTCCGGAAGCCGCCCCTTTCTCAAGATCGCGCTTCTTCTGGCGTAATTCCGGGGAAAGTTGGCTGTGCTTCGCGGGACGCGACTCCTCTTTTGGACGGAGTCTGGGCGGGACCGCCATCGCCTTGCCGCAGGCAGGGCAGAGGGCACCGGCTTGGGGGTCGAATACTTCATGACAGTAGGGACAGCGGAATTTCATGGCGACGTCACTTGTACATCTTGTTTTCCGGGAGACTGCAGGAAGACGTACAGGATCAAGTTGCTCTCCATCACAGGGGCGATGAAGCGCCGCAGGTCTCCATAGGACAGGTTGGCGGGCGCAAACACCAGCATGACCGACGGCGCGTCTTTCTGCTTAAGGGCGTCCGCCAGCGAGGCGGCGGATGCAACGGCGAAATGATGCTCACGGTAAGTGGGCCGGGTATCATCTCCTTTCCATTCCTCATCCAGACGCACGAGTTCACCCGTCACCACGCCGTTATTTCGGGCGAGGTTAAGCTCCCACGGTTGGATAGGCCGATTGGCTCGTTCGCGATGTTTTTCGTCGGGCAGGAACGCCCGGTAGTAGGGGTGGCCTGCGGGCGGGGGCTCAATCCTCACCTCATGCTTGTTCTCGAGGGTGTCAAGCAGGGCAGCGGCGGTTCGGATGGAATCGAGCGTTAGAGTATCGTCCGGCTGAAGGGTCACGAAAGGATCACGGCGGCTGATCATGATCTTCTCGAAGAGACCCGCCAATTCCTTCAAGGTGGTGTTCGTGGAAGGTGTGCCGCCAGCTTCATGCACCACATAGGCCGGCGAGGCTCCCGGCAGGGTGGCACCGGGAGCCCCGGGTACGATTTCCAGCGTCAGTTCGCAGACGCGCAAGTGGCCATCGTTTCGCTCGGGTTCGATGACCACTTCGATGAACTGGGCGGTCGGCAGCGGCAGGGCGGGATTGGGTATCTGGTAGGAATAGACTTCATGTTGGGCGGCGCGCCGGGGAACATCGAGTACGGTTCCGGATTCGTTGTAAAGCGAGACCATGCTGTTGGGCGAGAAGACGTCGGCCGCGTACACCAGACCGGTTTGGGAGGAGTCAGGAGAAGGCATCCACGACGATCCAACAAAGACAAATCCCGTTTCCGGCAGGGTCTTCCCCGTGCGGGAGTCCAGGACGAGTCGTTCGGCGGGGATCACCCGGTCCAGCGGCTTTCCATTGACCATCTCGGTGTAGTGAAAGGTGACCTTGACGCGCTCCCCCTTGGGCCAGAAACGCAGGCGGGAGGCCTCCGTGCTCCGGCCGGCGGGAAGGCCGATGAAGGTCAGGGCCGCATGGAGATCACTAGGCTTGGCGAAGGACACCGCGAAGGCTTCGTAATCCTTGCCGCTGTTTTCGGAAATCAACGGAAACTCCACGGGGGATCCGGCGCCCAGATGAATGCTTTCGGCGACGACCGTGACCCTTCGCCCGGCCCGGTCGGCCAGCAGCCCGGGACGGACGAGGTAGTTGGTGTTGGCTCCGAATTCCTTGGTTTGGCGCCCATGGAGATCAGCGGCTTTGGCGGTGTTGGATTCGCGGGCGGTGGGAAGGGCGGCATTGGTTCCGTCCGCCGCCGCGGGCCTCGGTGCGAGCCCCAGGGTGAGGCCGGCCAGGATGAGGGTCTTCAGTGAAAGAGTCATGCCGCCGGAGTTTGGGTTATTCAAGGTCATAGGATGGGCACTCGGTCTTAAAGGGATTGATGCTAGTGGGTTGATGCGGGCCGGTACGGCTGGAACACTGCAGGCTGGCCGCGGGCCTCTTTCTCACGGGCACAGGCGTCTTCGTAGAGCAACTGCTGGCTGCGTCCGCCCTGAGCGCTTCCAGGCAGGGTGGCCCGCAGATACGAGCCGTCCGGTTGAAGCCGGCGGCCTTTCACGGTATCCGCCAGGCAGAGTTCGAGGATGGCGACCAGCCGGTTACGGCACGCCTCATCTTCGACGGGGACCAGTAACTCGATTCGACGATCCAGATTCCGGGGCATCCAGTCCGCGCTGGTGATGAACACCTGCGGTTCGCCGCCGTGGTGGAAATAAAGGATCCGGCTGTGTTCGAGGAAACGATCCACAATGCTGACCACAGAGATATGTTCGCTCAGGCCGGGAACACCGGGGCGCAGGCAACAGGTTCCCCGGATGTTCAGGTCGACTTGCACCCCCGCGCGCGAGGCGGCGTAGAGCGCTTCGATCAGTTTCGGATCCACGAGAGAGTTGAGCTTGGCCATGATCCGGCTTTTCTGTCCCTGCGCGGCGCGGGCGGTTTCACCCTCGATCAGTTCCAGGAGCCGGTCCCGCAGGCCGATGGGGGCGGCCTCGATCTTGCGGTACTTCACCGGCTGCGAGTAGCCGGTGATGGTGTTGAAGAAGAGTGCGGCATCGGCGGCCAGTTCTTCGTCGCTGCTCATCAGGCTGACATCGGTGTAAAGCTTCGCCGTTGATTCATTGTAGTTGCCGGTCCCGATGTGAAGGTAGCGGCGGATCCCCGTGGTTTCCCGGCGGATGATCATGCAGAGCTTGGCATGCGTTTTGAGCCCCTTGATGCCGTAGATTACCTGAACGCCGGCGTTTTCGAGTTCCTCGGCCCAGTTGATGTTTCGCGCCTCATCAAAGCGGGCCTTCAGTTCCACGATGACCGTGACTTGCTTGCCGCGTTCGGCGGCACGGGCCAGGGCGGCCACGATGGAGCTGTTCGGGCTGGTCCGGTAGAGGATCTGCTTGATGGCGAGAACGTCGGGATCCTCTGCAGCCTGTTGGACCAGACGTTGCACGGGCTCGAAGCTCTCGAAAGGGTGATAGAGCAGGATGTCCTGCCGGCTGAGCAGGGCGAACATGGATTCGCCGGGAGGCGCCAGGGGGGAGGGGCGGGGTTCCCACACCGGAGCCCGCAGGGAGGGATTGCCGGCCGCCAGGCCCAAGGTCATAAAACTGGAGAGCGCCAGCGGCGGGCGCATCTTGTAGAGATCCCGCTCGTTGACCTTGAGTGCGCCCTTGAGAAAGCGACGGCAGGTGTCCGAAGCGTCGGCGCTCAGCTCAAGCCGTACACAGGCACTTTCGCGGCGCCGGGTCAGGACTTGTCGCATCTGGTCGAGCAGATCGCCGGCCAGATCCTCCCGCACCGCCATATCGGCGTTGCGTGTGATCCGGAAGGTGGCGACCTCAAGAAGGCGCTCGCCGGGGAAGAACAGATCCAGGTGCATCCGTATGGCGTCTTCGACCAGAAGATAGGCCGCCCCTTTTTCAGATTCCAGGTTGACGATGCGCCCGACATTCCGGGGCAGGGGGAGAATCACGCAGCGCGGTTTCCTGGCGGAGTCCCGGGAGCGGAGTCTGGCGATCAGGCAGAGCGTCAGCCCGGGAAGTGGCGGAAAAGGGGCGGGCGGCGAGGCGGCGAGCGGCGTCAGCAAGGGGAAGATCTCGTGATAGAAGACATGTTGAACATGGCGGGATTGCTCCGGACTGAGCTGCTCCGGCGTTAACAGGTGGATATGGTGGGCGGCCAGGGCTGTCTCGATATCCTGCAGGCAGGACTGCTGGGTGAGGGCCATGGCGTGGATACGCTCGCTGATACGGGTCAGCTGCTCGGCGGTGGTCAGGCCGGAGGGATCGCGTTCGTTGCGGCCCTGCTCCAGCATCTGCTGCAGGCCCCCCTCGCGCACCATGAAGAACTCATCCAGGTTCGAGGCGGTGATGGCCAGGAACTTCAGGCGTTCCAGCGGGGGCAGGGCCGGATCCAGCGCCTCGTCGAGCACGCGCTGGTTGAACTCCAGCCAGCACAATTCGCGGTTGAAGAATAGAGGGGCCGAATCAGCCATCGAAAAGTGATCCTTTCTGCGTTTGCGCCGTGCGCAGGATGACCTGCAGGCCGAAGATGCTTTCGAAGAGCGTGCCCTTCTCCTTGACCGCCAGCCGCTCGAGGGTGACGTCTTCCACGTCGGGCACCGTAAGGACGAAGCGGCGCTCTTCGCGCGAACAGGTGATGTCGCGGATGTGCTGGAGATGACTTCGATCCATGGCGTCCGCCACGCGGAGAATGGCCGCCAGCTTGGCGACCACGAGACGGCTGTCACGATCCAGGGCGGCATATTCCGGATGCGTCAGCCGTGGCACTGACCTCCGGTGGTAGCGCGCGATCAGGGCCACCATGGTGTTGTCCCGGCGTGTCAGCCCGAAAAGCTCGCTGTTGAGGATCAGATACATGGAATGTTTGTGGTGCGAGTTGTTGCTCACGAAGGCGCCAATATCATGCAGCAGACCTGCCGTGCGGAGAAGGATCTCGGCTTGGGGCCCGAGTCCGTGATCGGCACGGAGCGCCCGGAAGAGCATGAGGCTCAGGTCGGCGACATGGGTGCTGTGCTTTTCGTCGAAGTGATACTTGCGTCCGAGGGTGGCGGCGGAATGGGCCAGCTGTTCCGCGTAGCGCGCGGTCGTCACGGAGATGCCGGCCATCTTCATGAGGAGGCCGCGGCGCATGCTTTGGGTGGAGACCAGCATTTCCTTCACTCCGAACGCGCGGGCGATACGATCGTAGATGAGCAGTGCCTGGCCGGCGGTTTCGGCTTCCTGGGGAGGAAGATGGTGCTTCTGCATGAGCTTTTCCGGCGGTGTCGAAACGATCTTCTCCGCGAGCGTGAACCGGGCCATGTTGACCCGCGCGGTGTCATCGTCGTCCCAACCGGTGATCAACCGCCGCATGGCCGTTTCCATGTCACCCGCCAGGGCGATCAGGCACGGCACCTTCTCCGCCGGAACCATTTCCTTCATCTGGTTGATGGTTCTCTGGATGTGCTGATCGAGCACCGCACACAGGCGGTCATAGGGGGTCTGGGACGTTTCCAGGGTCTCCTGCATGCGCAGTGCACCCAGCTTATAGGTGCCGGAATAGGTGACATAGCCGTCCTGGATCAGCAGGAGACGGGTGGCGCCGCCGCCGACCTCGACGATCAGCACTTCGCCGGAGTTCAAGGCGGGTATCGTTTCGAAGAGGCCGTGGGTGGCGACATGAATCAGGTGCTCAACTTCGGCATCCTCCAGGACCTCGACGCTGATGCCCGTGGCGATATAGATGCGGTCCAGGAAGGCCTCGCGATTGGCCGCTTCCCTGACCGAGCTGGTGGCGACGGCCCGGATCTGATCGGGGGCGGTGATGCCATATTCCGCCATGACCTGGCGGAATCCCTTGAGAATGGTCACACATTCCTCGATCGATTCGCGGTCGATACTGCCGGCGCCGAAGGTGTTCTTGCCCAGGCTGACGGCCTGCTGGACGGACTCCAGGAGCCGCATGCCGCCGCCAGGGGCGATCTCCGAGATGTCGAGCCGGATGGCGCGCGCACCGACATCCACCACGGCAACCTGACGGGGCCGCTCGGGCGGGGAGGCGTCCTCATGGGGGGCTGGGGTGGAAGAGGCTGTATCCATGGTTATGCCGATTTGCGATCAAGGCCGGCGGCCGCATCGGCGGCCAGGGCGGCCGCACCGAGGGCCGTGGCATTATCGCCGCACCGTGCGGCGACGACTTTGAAGGTGCCGCGGAAGGACTTGGTTACCCCGGTTTCGAGGGTTTGCCGTATCTCGTCGACGAACAGCTCCGGCATTTCAGCGACCAGCCCGCCGCCCAGGACGACGATGTCGGGCGCCAGCAGATGGGTGACACCGATCAGGGCATCGCCGATGCGGCGGGCGGCACGGCGGACAATCTTATCGACGGCTTTGTCGCCCGCCTCGATGGCTTCGCGGATGACGGCGCTGCGAATCTCGGCGATATCCGTGCCGACGGCCGCCCGCAGGTGAGGGGCTTGCCCCCGGTAGGCGGCTTGAGCGATCTCGGCGGCGATGGCAAGCCGGCTGGCCACGGTTTCCAGGCATCCGTGCCGGCCGCAACCGCAGAGCAGGCCGTTCGGTTCGACCGGGACATGGCCGATTTCCATGCAGGAGCCCACCTTGCCGCGCAGCAGGCGTCCTTCGTAGACGCAGGCGCCGCCGATACCCGTGCCCGGGAAGACGCCCACGACGCAGCGCGCCTTGCGGGCGGATCCGAAGCGGTATTCCGCGTAGGTTCCGGCGTCCACATCATTGGCGATGGCGACCGTTGTCTTGAATTCGGCGGACAGCAGTTTTTGGAGCGGGAGGTTGTGCCACCCGAGGTTGGGGGCATCGAGAAGAACCCCTTTGTTGAGATCCAGCATCCCGGGGGCGCCAATGCCGATGCCCTGAACGGCCGACCGGTCCACGCCGGTCTCCGTGAGGGCCTCTTGGATGGTTTCGATAATGCGGGCCGTACCGGCGCGGACCCCGATCTGGCCCTTGGTTCTACGGCGGCGCGATCCCACGATCTTGAATTGCTCATCGAAGACGGCGGCGAGCATTTTGGTTCCGCCGAGGTCAAAGCCCACCCGATATTGGCGTGCAGTTTTCATAAGGGTTTTCCTTCGCGATATTTTTAGAACAGACGCGACCGGCAGACAACGCAAATCGCACGCGAATGCCGGGGCGATGTGCCGCTGCCTGTCCGGGATCTGTTTGCTTGCGGTTTCACGGAATAACCAGTAGTCCAAACGGTTCACGCTTGCGTCCCTGGGGGACGCCAGTGGTTGCCGTTCAGCGATCGCCTCTGTGCCCGAGTTTCTTGAGCTCTCGTCAGAATGTGGGAAACTCGATGATCGGCCCTGCAAGTGCCGGAAAGGACCTGTGCAATGAGCGTGATGAATCGTAGCGTGCTCGTGGTGCTCCTGGTTCTCGGTCTGGTTCCCGGCATGCTGAGGAGTGCCTCCGGGGTGAACGCCACTTCGCTGCTGGGGAACGTGCCGGAAGCGGCAAACTACGATCTCGTCCACCAGTTGGACATACCGGCCGGCGCCTCATGGGGTAACAACCCTATTTCCTATCAAATCAACAATGCCACCCATTACGGCAGAGCGTTCACCCAGGTGGCCTACTACCTTGAACTGGTGAGTGGCGCCACAACGAACTGGGTCTATGTAGCCATGGACCTCGCCCCCCTGATGGATCGGGCCAACCGCGGCGCGCACCATGCGCGCCCTCCCATCGGGTTGGCGCCAGCGCGCAGAGGGTAGATTAGTTGTTGGGGCACAGGGCGAGTTCTTCCAGAACCAGTGCGGCGGCGCGTTCGGCGGCGCCGCCGGGCCCCAGCAGCGCGCGGACTTCCTGGAAACCGCGTCGCATCTCGGCTCGTGCCTCGGCGTCATCGATCAATCGCAGGAGGGCGGTGGCGAGGGCTTCGGGTGTAGCGGCGGACTGGATGAACTCCGGGCAAATCCGGCGGTTGGCGATGACGTTGACAATGCCGATGTGGTCCAGCCGCACCAGCATTTTGGCAAGGAAAAAGGTCAGGCTCGAGGCTTTGTAGACCACCACTGTGGGGCAATCCAGCAGGGCGGATTCCAGCGTGGCGGTACCCGAGGTGACGAGCGCGGCCGTGGCTTGACGGAGAACCTGGCGCGTGCCGCCTTCCACCACGTGCAGGCGGGCCGGGACCGTCGGGAGCGAGGCCAGGCGCAAACGCACCGTTTCGCTGGCCTCGGCGGAGGGGGTGGGGATGATGAAGGAGGCGCCGGGATGCCGCTTTTCGATCAGGACCGCGGCGCGGCACAGGGTCGGCAGAATACGCTCGATCTCCTGGGCCCGGCTTCCCGGCAGCAAGGCAATCCTGGGCTCGCTGGCCCAAGGCAGCGCGGCGACCGGCTGTTCAAGCGCTTCGTGGATTTCGTCAACGAGCGGGTGCCCCACAAAATCCACTTTCAGCGGGGTCGCGGCGAAGACCGCCTTTTCGAAGGGGAAAATAGCCAGAAGACGGTCGACAATCGCCGCCATGTGGGGGATCCGGCGGCGGTTCCACGCCCAGACCTGGGGACAGATGTAATAGATGACCTTGAGCCCCATGGCATGCGTCTTCGCGGCGAAACGGAGGTTGAACCCCGGGTAATCAACCAGGATGATCGCGTCCGGACGGCGTTCGCGGGCGATGCCCAGCAGGTGGTGAAAGACGCGGCGAAAGAATGCTAGTCGGCGGATCACCTCGGTGAAGCCCATGACGGCCATGTCGCCTACATCGTAATAGGTCTCCGCGCCCGCGGCGCGGAGTTGGGGACCTCCGACTCCGTAGACCTTGATCTGCGGGGCCGTTCGCTTGAGGGCGCGCACGAGACAGGCGGCGTGCATATCGCCGGAGACCTCACCGGCGATAATCAGGACTTCAGGCGCGCGCGTTGTGTCGAGTTTCATTTGCCGTGCAGGCTACGTGATTCCGTGCCTGAAAAAAAGCCGAATCCTCCATCACGGCGGAACGTGGGGCTGAAAAAAGAAAGGGCAGGAGCTGGTCAGCCCCTGCCTTTCCTGTCACCCGTGTTATCTGGGATGGATCACTTCGTGGTCTTGCGGCGAATCAGCGCCAAACCACTGATACCAAAGCCCAACAGCAAGAGTGTTGCGCCACCGTCGGGGATCTTGTCGCCGGGCTTGATCCCGGACATGTTGTCATTCCCGCATTCCAAGGTAAGGTGCAGCGGCACCGCGCCGAAAGAATTCAGCCAACTGAGATCGAAGAGCGTGGAAACGTAGTGCGTACCCCTGCCGACATTAAGCCCAGCGAGACCATTGGCCGTCGGATTGTCAACAATCCCATACGTCAGTTCGCCGGTCCAGAAGAGCGTTGCCCCGCTGTTTCCACTATGATCGAGATCATACCGCCACGGACCGGAGGCCGCGTTATCGTTCTCCCGGTTATCCCAAAAGTAGGCATTCTCGACCCAATCCGCATCCGTACCCCGCAGGTCGTAGACATTGTATTTTCCGTTGTCAAAGTCCAGCTTGATCACGAAAGCGTAATTATAGAACGCGCTGTTCCTCTCATACTGATCGTAGTCAAAGCCATCGGGATGGTTCGCGGCAGCGCCACCAACAAAAAGATCGCCCAAGCTGACATTATTGTAGCCATCCTTTTGGTTAAAGCCGGACAGAATCGAGAGATTGCCTGAGTTGTAGGCGAAGGCCTGAAGATCCCAATCGGGACCCTTCCCCATGGCAGGCTCCACTTCACCAAACTCTGAAGCGGTGTCGGAGCCCCCCCTGTACCAACCGGCACTGGTTTCACCGGCACTATTAGGATCACCCACGGTGATATTGATGCCCCAAGACAATACCGAGGAGGCCATCAAACCGATCACGACGCCCAAGTAGACGAAATTTCTTTTCATATTTTCTCCTTCACCCCTGATGTGTGCAATTATAATAGCATGAAACGGGCCATTATCTTATCTAAAAAATAACTTCAATTACGTAAATAGTTGTGTGTGAAAGTGTTACGTTGACTATCAATAAAATATGTCTTCATGTCATCAAGTCGTGATCATGTCTTCAGCTTGCCTAAACTGTAAAGAAGAACGACAATATCCGGATTCCATTTGGCTTCCCATCATCTGTAGCCATCATGACCCTCCCCGGCGGATATGGTTGCAGATTTCCACGGCGAGTTTCAGCGCCTGCGCGGCGTGCTGGCCGGAGACCTTCGGTTGGCCGTGGGTGAGGACGCACTGCACGAAGGAGGCCAACTCGTTGAGCAAGGGCTCGCCTTTTTCGATCGGCACATCGGAGCGGGCAATGGCGCCGTCGGCCTTGCGGAACAGGTGACCGGATTGTTTTTCGTAGTCGAGTGAGACATAGGTGTCCTGCTGGAAAACGCGGATCTTGCGGGTCCGTTCGGAACTGATGCGGCTGGCCGTGACGTTCGCCACGCACCCATTCTCGAACCCGAGCCGCACATTGGCGATATCCTCGCTCTGGCTGAGGACCGAAACGCCGACGGCATGAAGGTGGCGCACGGGCGAGCGCACCAGGTGCAGGATGATCTCCAGGTCGTGGATCATGAGATCCAATACCACGCTGACTTCGGTTCCGCGGGGCGACAGGCCTTCGCGGGGCGGGGGATAGGGGGCCAACCGTACCGCCTCGATAAACCGGGGCTCGGAGAGGACTTGTTCCAGGGCGCCCAGGACCGGGTTGAACCGTTCCACGTGGCCAACCTGCAGAATCAGGCCTTTCTCTTCAGCCATGGCCACCATGGCCTGGGCGTCGGCGGTGCTTGAGGCGATCGGCTTTTCCACCAGCAGATGTGCGCCCTGCTTCATGAGGGTGCTGGCAATGGCGTAATGGAGGTCGGACGGGACGACCACGCTGAGGGCCTCCGTCTCGGCGGCCAGGGCTTCCATGGACTTGAAGGCGCGGGTGTTGTAGCGGGCGGCCACCTCCTCCGCGCGCGCTTCCTGAACGTCGTAGACGCCAACCAGTTCGGCCTGGGGCAGTTCCGAGTAGACCCGGGCGTGCCACTGACCCAGGGCCCCGACTCCGATGACACCGACTTTCAATTTGCGATCAAGGTTCATGGTAAGGTCTCAGGCTCCTTTGGTCTCCACCGCGAGAAAACACAACCCCATCCGGTTCGCCTCCGCGATGAGCCGGTCACGCTCCAGGAGAATCGTGCGCCGCGCTTCCACCGCCAGCACGGCGGCACCGGCCTTTCGCAGGGCTTTCAGGGTTCGCAGACCGATGACGGGGATATCAAAACGCATATCATGGCCCTGTTTGGCCACCTTGACCACGACGGCGCCGCGTCCCCCAAGCCGGCCGGCCCGGCCGATGGCTTCGTCGGTGCCCTCGAACGCTTCCACCGCCAGGATGGTGCCTTCCTTGAGGACGACCGTCTGGCCGATCTCGATGCCGCTGGTGATCTTGGCAACGCGGAGGCCGAGTTCGATATCCGCCTGTTCCGAGGTGGTCGGGGCGCGGCCGGCGATGAGGCCGGGCGGCGGCATGGCACTCTCCATGAACAGGTACGCGGGCAGGAGGTTGACGCCGACGCCTTTGAGCTCGTCACAGAAGGCGCCGAAAATGGTGTGGGCATTCCGCTCCCGCAGGCGGCCGAGGAGTGCGAGGGTGGCGCGATCAAACCGCACGCTGAACAGGTTGGTGGGCGTGATCTGGCCGGCCATGACCGCATGACGGATCCCGAGGGTCTTGAACGTGTCGAGAATCGGCTGGAGCTGACCGAGATAGACCCAGTGAATCTCGTCCACATAACGCGCGAGGGCGCGGGTGGTCTCATGCCTGAAGGCCAGAGCGACGATCCGCTTCACGCCCTGCTGCCGGGCGGATTGGGCCAGGAGCAGGGGGTAGTCGCCTTTTCCGGCCACGATGCACAGCTCGGTGATGGTTTCCGGAAGGTCGGTCGAGACGGCGGCTGCTCCGGGGTGCCCGTAGTTGGAGGATGAGGGGGACATGGTTCAGATGGTGGACAGGATGCGGCGCGACTCGTCGAGGAAGATACCTTGCAGATTCATGCGCAGCGCTTGCGGGTTGGTGGCATAGCGCATGCCCTCGTCCTGCGAGATCATGCCGCCTTTGATGAGGCCGTAGATCGATTGATTGAAGGTCTGCATGCCGTCGTCAACCCCGGTCTCGATGGCGGCCGGGAGGACATCCAGGCGGTTTTTTTCCAGCAATTTCCGCACGGTAGGGGAGTTCATGAGAATCTCTACCGCCGGGATGACTCCGCCCTGCGACCCCTTCAGCAGGCGCTGGCAGACGATGGATTGCAGGTTGGCGGCGATATTCAGGCGAATCTGATCCCACTCGGATGAGGGGAAGAACTCCAGCAGGCGGCTTACGGCTCCCGCGGCGTTGGCGGAATGCAGGGTGGTGAGGACAAGATGTCCGGTTTCCGCCGCGGACATGGCCGTCCGGAAGCTGACCTGATCGCGCATCTCGCCGATGACGATGACATCCGGGTCCTGGCGCATCACGTGTTTGAGCGCGACCTGGAAACTCATGGTGTCCAGCCCCACCTCGCGCTGCGAGATGATGCACTGCCTGTCGGGAAACATGTACTCGATGGGGTCCTCGATGGTGATGATGCGCAGTTTCTCGGTCTCGTTCATGTGGTTGACCATGGCGGCGAGGGTGGTGGACTTGCCGCTGCCGGTGGTGCCGCTGACGATCACGATGCCTCGCTGGGCTCCTGCGATGGCCTTGAGTGAGGCCGGGAGATTCAGTTCCTCGAACGTGGGGACCTTGGTCTTGACGTGGCGGAAGGCCAGCGCCGGAACGCCTTGGGAGAGGAAGGCGTTGACCCGGAAACGGCCGGTGCCCACGACGAAGTGGGAAAAGTCGGCTTCGTGTTGTTCGGTGAAAAGGGTCGTCAAGTGCGAGGGCAGAATGCTTCGGATGATGTCGTTCAGGTCCCCGGCGGTCAGGGGAGGGAGGTCAAGTTCTTCCAGTGTGCTGTGCAATCGCACGTAAGGCCGCTGAGCCGCCTTCAGGTGAATGTCCGAGGCCTTGAGTTCGACGGCGCTTCTCAGGAGTTCATTGATGTCGAACATGGGTGCGGCTCCTCCTCTGCTTGTGACCCGATCAAAGCATAACCCGCCGCCAAGGGCAAGTGTGCC
>CAYOIT010000103.1:0-15880 GCA_964404035.1 uncultured Verrucomicrobiota bacterium
ACCAGTACCAGATGCCGAGGATGGGATAGCCCAGCAGCACCCCGAGCCAGGAGAACTCACTCAGGTGTCCCTTTGCATTAACCACCGGATGCAACATATGCATCTGACCTTCCGCGACGGCAGCCTGGAAGCCGGCCAGATCATGCACCCCCACACCAGGCAGGGCGCGCAACCCCAGCACCGTGACCAGCGCCGCGCCGAACAGGAGCAACACCACCTGGATGTTCTCGGTCATCACCACCGCCTTCAAGCCGCCTAGCACCGTATAGACCACCGTAAACAGCGACAGCACGAGGATCGTCATGATCATGGGCACACCCAGGAAACTCTCGAACACCTTGGCGGCGGCGAACAGGCTGATACCAATGTGGATCAGGAGGGCGCCCATCAGCCCGATCACCGCCAGGAAGGTCCGGGCCTGCGGGCAGTACCGCCGCTCCATGAACTCCGGCAGGGTCTTGACCCGCGAATTGATGTAGAAGGGCGCAAAGATGAGCGCCAGCAACATCAGCGTGAAGCAAGCCATCCACTCGAAGTTGCCGATCACCAGCCCCTCCTTCGCCCCGCCGGCCGCCAGACCGACGAGATGGATGGTGGAGATGTTCGAGGTGAACACCGCGGCGCCGACGGTGAACCAGTTCAACGAGTGACTGGCCAGGAAGTATTGTTCCGTGGTCGCCTTCCGGCGGAAGCCGACCCAGATGCCAAACGCCGTGATCCCCAGCAGATAGACCACCAGGACTGTCGTATCAACCCAGTTCATCGCCCAATGCAACTCCCTCATGGGTTCCCCCTGTAGGTCGTCTCCACCTGGACCTTGTGAAGGGCTTCACAGGAGGCCTTGAACCGCTTGTAGCCGTCACGGGTCAGGAACACCTGGCTGTCGTTCCACAGGACGCGCCAGTCGCCATCGGCCTCCGGCCAGAGGAAGACCTGTCCCCAGATCAACCGGTTGTTCGCATCGATACCCGGATGCTCTGGCGTACCGTCCCCCGAGATCCGCAGCACCTGCTCCGCGGAGAGCAGGTCCACCGTGGCGGCCTCCAGGTTGTCGCGGATCCAGTCCGACCGCGTGGCCATGGCCACGAACCCGCCGGTCTTGCGCTCCCGCTGCACGGCCCAGTTGACGCAAACCCGCGCGAGTGACACCCCCAGTTCGCGGGCGATCGCCTGGATCACCGGATCGGCCATGTCGGCGCGGTGCTCCTTGAACGTGTCGCGGGCCGGCCGGTTCGGTGACCCCAGCGACATGTAGCCGGTGCAGGCGACCCCTTCGGATTCGAAATACCGCCGGAGTTCCGTCTGCTGGAACAGCGGATGCATTTCCATCTGGTTAACCACCGGCCTTTCGTCCGCCGCCACGTCCCGCAGCAGCAGCCTCATCGTCGCCCGCGTGTGATTCGAGGTACCGATGTCCACGAGCTTGCCGGCCTTCTTCTGCTTCACGATCTCCGCCCATGTCTCCATGAACTGCTCGTGGATGTAGGGCACCGCGTGGGGATTGCGATGCTCACCCGCACAACCCGGGGTATGGACATTGGGCCAGGGCCAGTGGTTGAGGTACAGATCGAGCTTCTCCACCCCCAGTGCCTTGAGCGTGGCATCCACGGCGGGCGCCACGTCCTTCGGGCTCATGTGCCCGTTCCAGAGCTTGCCCGTCAGGTACAAATCGTTGGCCGACTTGATATAACCCTTGCGGAGGGCCTCCCGAATCGCCTCGCCCACCACGGCCTCGTTCTCGTAGGCCCGCGCCGTGTCGAGGTGCCGCCAGCCCAGCCGGATCGCCTCCACGGTGGCATCCTTCATGTAGGCCTGGGCCCAGTCCGAATGGAACGTTCCATAGGCCGCCACGGGCATCAGCCGTCCACTGGCCAGCTTGATCTGATGAACCTTCCCGGGATCAAGGGGCGACAGCCCCGGGTCAAAACACACCTGTTCAATTCTTCTTGCCTTGTCGCTCATGGGGTTTCTCTCCTTGTTCAGTTGACGTCGATCATCACCTTCATGGACCTGTCGCCTTGGGCATCAATGAAGCGGTAGGCTTCCGGATACTCCGCGAAGAGGAAATGCCTGCTCACCAGCGGCTCGGTCTTGACCTCCCCGGATCCGATCCACCGGACAGCCTGGTCCCAGTCCTCGTGGCGGTACATCATGGACCCCTTCACGGTCAGCTCATGCTCGCACACCACCGACATATCCACACGGGGCTTCTCGCCATACACGCCGACAATCAGGACCGTCCCGCCCTTGCCGATGCCCTTCACCAGGGCCGACAGGCTGGCTTCCACCCCGGCGACCTCGACGCCCACGTCGAACCCATCCGGACCGAATTCCTGCCGGGCCGCGTCCGGCAAGGGCGTCGTTTTCACGTTGCAACAGGCGGCAATGCCGACCTTCCGGGCGATGTCGAGGCGGACATCGCTGATATCCGTAATGAGCACCTTGGCCGCGCCCCTGGCCAGGCAGGCCTGCGCCACGACATTGCCGATCGTGCCGGCCCCCGAGACCACCACCTTGCGGCCCGTGAGATCCCCAGCCTGGGCCGTTACATGCGCGGCCACGGCCACCGGCTCAACAAAGGCCCCCTGCTCGAACGTGAACCCGGCCGGCAAGCGGACCAGCTTGTCGGCCTCGGTCACGAAATAGTCCTGGGCGCAACCCGGCGCCTGGAAGCCCCGCACCTTCAACACCTCACAGGCGTTATACTGCCCCCGCCGGCAGGGCGGACAGGTCCCGCACACCTCCTGCGGGGTTGCCGTCACCTTGTCCCCGACCGCGACGCCGGTCACGCCCGCCCCAACTACCGCCACCACGGCGGAAAACTCGTGTCCCTGGACCAGCGGATAAGTCACGAACGGATGCTTCCCGTGCCACACGTGGATATCCGAACCGCACACGCCGATGCGCCGGATATGCAACAACACCTGGCCAGTTCCCGCCACGGGTTCTGCCACGGTTCCGAACTCGATCTGTCCCGGCTTCGCCATCACTGCCTGTTTCATGGATTCTCCCGCTTATCGATTCACGGGAACAGGATAGGATAAGATAAAGGCTCGACACAAGGCCACTATCGGAATATTAATCGCCATTATCGGAAGAGGTGTAAATGAAACCGCTCAAGAAAGTCATCCTGCTGATCCCATCCGCACGGGAATATGACCGCAGCCTGCTGCGGGGCATCGCAAAATATACCCAAATCCATGGCCCCTGGAGCTTCTACGAGGAGCCGCCCTCTTATCTGAAACCGCCTATCCCGCAGCACCGGTTGGAGCACATGCGGAACTGGCAGGCCGACGGCATCATCGCGCCCCAGACCCGCGTCGCCGATCTGCAAGCCCTGGTCCTGCCAACCGTTATCCTGTGCGGGGTGCGCCAGGAGCCACCCGGGATCTACCAGATCCGGACCGGCAACGAAGCCATTGGCGAAATGGCGTCGGACTATCTTCAAGGCCTCGGGCTGAAACAGCTCGCGTATTGCGGCCTCAGCGGGATGGAGTGGTCCGCCATCCGGGGGGACTCCTTCCGGCGGCACGCGGCGGGGGCTGGAATCCCGGTATCCCTCTACGACCATGCGAAACAGCCTTCCGGCGAATCGTGGTTCACGGAGGAGGCCCGGCTCGGCGACTGGCTGGAACAACTGCCCAAACCTGTGGGGCTCCTGGCCTGCAACGACGACCGTGCCCGCATGGTGGCCCAGATTTGCCGCTCCCGTGGCCTGCGGGTACCCGACGACATCGCCCTTCTGGGCGTGGATAACGACGAACACGTCTGCACCCGCGCCACCCCGCCCTTGTCCAGCATCTCGCTCGCCACGGAGCGGGCGGGCTATGAGGCGGCGGCCCTGCTGGACGCGCTCATGGCCGGGAAGCGCCCCCGCAACCGCATCCTTGTCGTTCAGCCCATTGGCGTGGTGGCGCGGCAGTCCACGGATCTCATCGCCAGCACCGACACGAACGTGGTGAAGGCCATCCGCTTCATCCTCGAGCACACCCACCGCGTGATCCGGGTCAGCGACGTCGCCAAGGCGGCGGGGTTGTCGCGCCGCGTGCTCCAGGACCGGTTCGCCGAGGTCACGGGACGCAAGGTCCTTGACGCAATCCACCAGTCCCGCGTCGACCACCTGAAGCGGCTGCTGACCGGAACCAACCTGCCCCTCAGAGAGATTGCCGTCGCCACCGGCTACGACGACACCCACCTGGCCCGGTTCTTCACGCGGCGGACCGGCATGACCCCGTCGGCCTATCGCAAGACACACCGGAAGGGATAGCGGGTAGAGAAAACGGGCTTAAAGCAACGCGAGCAGAAGCATGGCGCTTTTTACTGAGCGCCCCCCGCAACCCATTTGAAATTCGCGAAGACCACCTTCGTGATATCCATGCCCGGCTTGGGCCGGATCCTGATGCTGGTGGCCTCCGACCAATCCCTCAGGGCAAGGTCCATCCCCTTTTTCTTCAACTGCGACGCCTTAAGCGTCAGGCTCTGCCACTGCTCGGATGCGGTAACAGGTTGCATCCTACCGTATCTTAAAGATACTTCCGCGGGGCCACAGCATGGCGCTTCCATACTGCAAGATCTCCACCGCATCCGCAATCCCATCATGATCCAAATCACTCATGGGGCCGTTCGTCAACCCGGCCGACATGTTGGTCCAGATGCTCACGCTGTCAACATAGGCCGTCCCTCGAGGCCCGCTTTCCACATGCAGGCTGCCGTATTGCGACATGCTGTTGGAAATGAAACCCACCTGTTCCCGCAACAACTGGTTGTTCAGGAATATCGCCGCCTTATGATTGCTGAAATCCTGGAATATTGTGATCTTCGCCCATTGCCCCGCCCCAATCGGCGCGACGATCTGATTCAGCACGTCATTGCTGCAGACGTCCCAGTTGGCCAGGGCAGGGTTATAGACCGTCAGGTAACCATTGGTCCCGAAGAACACCATTACCGCACTGTTGGAGTTGACGCGGGAGGCCGGGAAAGGCGCCACTTGCGCGGTCTCGTTCAAATACAGCTCCGTCCACAGATTCAAGCCCCCCGCCGCACTGACCGTATTGGACACCGCGACTGACGCAGGAATCAGGGCCGCATGTAGCCCTTGGGTCTTCACCAGGTCCTGAACCACCGCCCCGGCTCCCGTTGCCGCCCAGCCAAAGCGCCCGAGGGTGTTCAGCGCGATGTTCGTCGCATAGTTCTCAAAACCGTCGGTGAAATTCAACGTGGACTTCACGAACGTCGTCTGCCAGTTCGTGTCCAACGTGAATGTCCCCTCCATCCTGATGCCATTCACCGTCAACGCACCGCCGACAACCCGCACCTGCCCGACGGCATCAGCAAAGGTCAACCCGCCGAAACTGGCCGTTGCATTGCTGATCGTCAGCAACCCTCCTGCCGCCACACTCACCTGACCCGTGACCGTGAAGGAGCCCGAGACAACATTGACCGAACCTGTCACCACCGTCAGCGCGCCGTTCATCGTCAAGTTCGTGGCATTCACACCCAGATTGGTCCCGACCAAGGTCACCCCGTTGGAGAGCGTGATCGAGCCGTCATATGTCGCATTACTCACCACGATCTGATCCCCCGCCTGGGCCGCAGCCAGCGCCCCCGTGATCGTCGCATAATCACCGGGCACATAGCGTATCCCTGTATAGATAAATGACACAGTGATCGTCCGGTCGTTCGTGACGTTGAGATCGGTGTAGGTTGCCGACCGGGTTCCTTTGCCGGTGAACGTCCCCACATCTACTCCATTGTTTGTAACCGCCCCCACAACATACGCCTCCACAGCCGTCAGGGAATAGGCCAGGTTCGTGTTCCATGTCACCGTGAACGTCCCCGTAGGATTGATGGAACCTGCCCCTGTCGCGGAAACCCAGTTCGTCAATCGCCGGCACGTTGTCACATTACCAGTGGTTTCGATCTCAGTGGCATCCAGCACCCCGTCATTGTCGAGATCCATATTGGTCAGTGACGTTGGGATGGCGTTGCTGATGACAACGGCATCCAGAAAGGAATTAGTCAGGTTTCCGCCATCACACTTGAAGGTCCGGTAGTAGCCGAGCGAATTACTGATAAAGGGCAAACCCGCCCGTAGCAGATGCCCATTCAGGAACACGGCGCTCGTATGATTGACATAGTCCTGGAACACCGCGAACGTGGCCCAGGCGTTCGACTCAACAACCATGTTGGTTCCCCACACATCGTTGGTGTAGGTCGTCCAGCCTGCCACACCCGGATCATACACGAACGCATAACCACCGGTACTGACCCCCACCATCACGGATTCCGTCCCCCGTGGTGTTGGCTCCGTGCCGGGAATCACCCGTCCGCTGTCATAAAGTCTGAATTCCGTCCAAATATGGGGAACATTCGTCGCCACACTGTTCGTGACCGTTGTCCGCTGCGGCAAATAGAGCGACTGGCTTCCCGATGCCACTTGCAGGTTAGTTGCCACCGCGGCATTATCCTCCGTCCCCCACCCGTTACCAAAGGTATTAACCCTGGCGCCCGGAGAATAAGTCTCGAAATCATCGATTAAATACCCAGCTGCGGCATACCGGGGAACGGCCGCCACCGCACCCAGCGCCAGAGCTGCCAGAACCGCCTGATTAATTTTCATACACACCCCCCCCAAGATGAATGAATTTTATTGCAGGGTGATGATAGTCCCACTGGAGGTTTTCAAGTACACGCTATTACCCACGCGGACGGCAAACGTGGTTCGATTGACACCGGGCCCGGTAATCGTCCAGTTGATCAGATCAGTCGCCCCCGCTATCGGGAGGGTCGATGAGAACATCAGCCCGGCGTTCGGCAATTCGCCGGTGCCACTGACATGAACAGTAACGTTCGTCGGCAAGGTCAATGCCCCTGTGACGTTGAGGAGATCCGCCGTCCCTGCCGTGGCATCATAGTTCCAGTAGATCACCGCATTTTCCGAAATACTGAGGTTGGTTACCGAGAGCGTTCCAACCGTGTTGGTTCCGTTACCCGTAATGTTACCCCCGACATTCACCGTCACGCTCCCCACCTTCCCCGTGCCGCCCAACGTGCCGCCCGAGACAACTGTCATCGCCGAATTTGTGGTGAGGCCGTGAACCATGAGTGCGCCATTACTGACCGTCGTGGCCCCGACATAGGTGTTCGTACCCGCAAGGATGAGCGTACCGGGACCCGCCTTCGTCAGACTGGTGGCCGCGCCCGCCAGGACGGAGCTGATGGTGTCGTTGCTGTTGCTGACGGTAATCGTCTCGGCTGCAGAGCAGACGATGGTGCCGCCGGACAGGACAATGTCCCCCGAAGTGGACGCGAAGGTCATATTGCCATTCGTGACCGAACCGCTGACGTTAATGGTGCCCGCCCCCAGGCCGTTCGCGCCATACCCAAAGTTAACGGAGGAGCCTGTAGCGGTGATAACGTCCACGGGGAGCGTGTCCCCGGTTATGCTCCTGCTCCATCCCTGCGAGGCATTACCCGTGGTCGATGCGGCCCAGGTACCAGACGCCGTGCCGAACCCTGCTGTGGCTCCATTGTTGTCCCAATAATGAACAGCACCGGTGACATTGAGCTCAATCGCTTCTTTACTGTCATTCCACTGCAGGTTGGCGACATAGCCATCGGCATTGGTGACGCTCAGCGCCTTGGCGGTCTGGAAGTTTGCATTTGACACGGTTCCATAGGCATCGCCTGCAAAATCAACCAGAGTGATGATCCCCATGCCGCCCCTATAGTTCGCCATGTCCGCAATGCAGGTCAGATTGCTGATGAGCAAAGGTGCGGTTGCTGCAGGTACCCACAACGACCCCAAGGGGGTGAGCGTAGTAAATCCTGAAGATCCCAACGTGAAGTTCAGGACGTTAGTACCAGGAGAATCCAGCCAAAATGCAGAAGTTGGCCACTTCGCCCCGTCTTGAAAAGACATACTCCCCTGGTACATGACCCACGAATTAGATAATGTACAGTTTGAAGCCACATTCATCGATCCGCCGCCGGTTATGCGAGCTGCACTGTCCGAACAATACAAGGTCGCGCCATTGGTGAGGGAGACTTTCAACCCAGACGGCAGATATCCGGAGCCCAGCCCTTTCATGTCCACCGTCACGGCACCGTCGATGAGGACCGAGTAGTTAGCGATCGGCAACACATCCGGATCCCAGTTCAGGCTGTTGGTCCACAAGGAATCTCCGCCACCACCGTCCCACACGAAGTCCGCCACGGGGGGATTGACCGGGACCTGCGAGACTTTCAGGATGAACGCCGCCAGAACGGCGTCGTATATGATAGTTGAATTCGTATAAATACCGGGGTTGGTCACCGTCCGTGTCGCTGTATACCAGAAGTTGCTTGCGGTCATGTTGGCGTCGGCGGCGCCCGAACAATCGACTAAAGTGATGTTGGTGGGGCCGCCCGTATAGTCAGCCATGTCAACCGTCCAGATTTGCTGGGTAAACTTTTTGTTCCCATCCCACCTGAGCGTCGAGGGGGTAAGCTTGGTGAACCCGGCAGGCCCCAGATTGAAACTAAAGACGTTAGTACCGTTCAGCTCCAAATCACCAGAAGTCCATTTCGCCCCGTTCTGGAAGCTCATACTTCCTTGGTACATGGACCAGTAATCGCTTACGTTGCAATTGGTGGCGACACTGACGGTAGAGTTGCCGTTCATGCGGATGACAGTGACAGAATTATACAAGGTCGCACCATTGGTGAGCACAATCTTCACCCCCGACGGCAAAAAGCCGGAACCTAAACCTTGCAGGTCCACGGTAACGGCGCCGTCGATGATCACATCATCGTTGGCGGCTGGCGTACCAGAAGGACTCCAGTTTACAGAGTTGGTCCAATCGGAACTCCCCCCTATCCAGTTTTTCGTCCCCGCCTGAACCGAGGTAGCGGCTAAGGCCACCAACGCCAGACAGGTCAGCCCGCACAGCAGACCACGGTTAATAAGACGAGTTTCCGTCGCACGAGCCCATTCACATCCGGATATACTCTTCATAGCGCACCCCTTCCTGAAATTACCCGATTCTGTATATACTTAAGTCTCCCCAGTATCCCCCTACACAAGAATATATTACCACATCCCCCCCCCACCCCCTACGGACAATTTGTGCAATCATCGGACAATTCGCGCACGCTGCCAGGGATGTTTTCCCCTTGTTGCAGGACGGGTGTTTCCCTTGTAGGGCAGGCTTTCCCGACTCGAAGAGGTCGGGAAGCCTGCGTCTTCTCCCGCTCTTCCCTCCCCCAAGCTCCCCGCCTCTTCGAGTCGGGGAAGCTCGGCCTACAAACGGGAGAAAACAGCCGTCCCATTTCCTTCTTTATTGTAGGGCGGGCTTCCCGACGTCAGGAGGGAGCCTGCGTCTTCCCCATGCGCTCAATACTCGATCCGTACAATCTCCCCTGAATAGGGCCACTGGTCTGGCGACGCGACCATACCTGCCCTGACCGGATTCTGAACCACATAGGCCCATTTCTCCGAATAACTAACTGCATCGCGAATCAGATGATCAAAGAAACCAGGCTGCCAATGTGGCGCATCGACACCCTCCCGAGTCAATGCGGCCGATAACGCCTTCTTCACGAATCCAATCGTCGTTCCCACCTCATATCCCGGCGCCACGCGGAGAAAAAGGTGGCAGTGATCGGGCATGACCACGTGACGCCCAATGGCGATGCCGCGCAACGCCTGACGTTTGCCGAAGTCCAACAGACTCCCATACACCGGCTCCCGGGCCAATATGGGTTTGCGGTCCAGCGTGCCAAAGGTAATGAACCATATCGGTTGCCCGAATTTCTGGAACGGAATGAGTCTGGGCGGATGTCGGGGATGACTGTTCATCGGGTCAAGATAGCACAAGCTCCCGCTCCGCGGGAAGCTTGTCCTACAATTATCTATACTATAGATGTCGTTGTAGGGCGGGCTTCCCCGGCTGAGTGTACTCGCGATGCCGGGGAGCCTGCGTCGGATCACCCATGCCGCCCCCAAGCTCCCCGCCTCCGGCGGGGAAGCTCGGCCTACAACAGGAGAAGAGCGAAAAAATAGAGGGTAACAGGGATTGGCCAAATGATGTTCGGAACAAGGCTTCGCATACGCCTTCTCCGAAAAACACCCTATCGGGTATAATTACAGCAAATTTCTCGTTGATATACCCAATAGGGTTTATTATGGTCTCACTTGAATGATTTATACCCCAAGGGGGCAATATGACCGAGCCGCTAATTCTATTCGTCAAGGAGCGTCGCCGAGCCATGGGTCTGACGCAGAAGGATTTGGCTGACCGCGCCGGCGTTGGTCTGCGCTTTATCCGCGAACTGGAGCAAGGCAAGACCTCGCTCCGGCTTGACAAGGTGAATCAGGTGCTGGCTCTTTTTGGGCACCGAATGGAACCGACCGCTTTCCGCATGGAGGTGGATGATGAGGAGAGCTGAAATCCACATGCAGGGCCGTTTGGCGGGAGTGCTGGAGGAGAGGGATCGCGACTATACGTTTACGTATGATGCGGCCTATCTAGCGAACACCGATGCGGTTGCCATCAGCCTGTCGTTACCCCTTCAAACCGAAAGCTTCAAAGACAAACGACTCTTCCCCTTCTTTGATGGTCTGATTCCCGAGGGGTGGCTGCTGGATATCGCCGAACACACCTGGAAGCTCGATCCACGCGACCGAATGGGATTATTGCTGGCTTGTTGCCGCGACTGCATCGGGGCGGTGTCAGTCATTCCCCTGGAGGGGCAAAATGCATAGCACAAACTGCCAGATCTGTCTCGAACCGCTGGGGGGTGGCGTCAGGCAATACCATGCAGCCTGCTGCCGGAAACTCTTTGGCACACCCCACCCCCCCCGACTGCCCTATACATGGGAACAGCTGAATGGACTGGCGGAAAAAACCGTGCGCCAGCATATCACGGTTCCCGGCGTTCAACCCAAGCTTTCCCTGCATCTTGAAAGAGTAGAGCCTCCGCAAGATTCCAGATTTACGCTGGTTGGCCTGGAGGGAGGCTATATCCTCAAGCCACCGGTCACCCGTTTTCCCCAGATGCCGGAACTGGAGCATCTGACCATGCGCATCGCCAAGTGCTTCGGCATCTCGACCGCCGAATGCGGATTAATCCCGCTGGAAGATAAGCGGCTCGCTTTCGTCACCAAACGCATGGACCGCGATGGCGAAACAAAACTCCACATGGAGGACATGTGCCAACTGACAGACCGGCTGACTGAACAGAAATACCGGGGCTCCCTGGAGCAGGTTGGCAAGGTGATCCTGCGGCACTGCAGCAACCCGTTGTTTGATGCCCTGCGGCTGTTCGAGGTGACGGTCTTCTGCTTCCTCACCGGCAACTCGGACATGCATCTGAAGAACTTTTCATTGCTCTACAGGCTCGGTGGTGAAATCGCCTTGTCGCCCGCCTATGACCTGCTCCCGACAGTCCTGCTGCTGCCGGAGGATACCGAAGAGACCGCACTGACAGTGAATGGTCGCAAGAGTCGCTTGACGCGGGAGGATTTCATGCGATTTGCCGCTTCCATGAAACTCACGAATAAACAGGTCGAGAACGTTTATGAACGTTTCTCCAGGAACCTCGCCTCCGCCCTTCAGGCAATAACGAAGGGCTTCTGCAACCCCCACATGAAGGACCACTTCACCACACTACTACAAGCGCGAGCTTCCCGCATCGCCCTCTGACAAGAACAGGGCTCACGCCATTCCCGCTCATCCTGCGTTGGAACTTCACCGCGGTTCTATGGTTATTTGAGTTCATGGTAATCCGAGATTGCGATAAGTTGTCCGTTCCTCACATTGATGAAACAGGCGGTGGTCCTTTCGGGCACGGCCGCCTCCGCGATCCAGCGCCCACGGGCCTTGCGGACCGTGGCGGGCGATTCGACCCATTGGCGCGAGCCGGTGTGCCCGGAACCGGTAGTGGAGACGAGCACGGCCGATTCCAGCGGCTTCGTCGAATCGAAGATGGCCTGCACGGTTCCGCACCCGAGCTTCGAGGATTTCACCCGGATCCAGGGCCGCCCCTCCTTGAGGACACTGTCCGCGAAGGCGAACCATTCGGGCCGCTCCGTCAGGTTGCCATGCCCCATGCCGGGCACCAGGCAAAGCTCCGAGTCGCCGCGGGCTTTCTGGCTCGACCGGAAAACGGCATCCATGGGGAAGTGGGTGTCTTGCGGCCAGGAGTGCCAGAGCACAGGCATGCGCGCCCGGCCCAGGCGGAGGTTGGCATCCCAGACCTGCTTGTACACCTCGTTGCCGGCCAGGGTAGCCCCGTAATGATTGGGGATGGAGTCGAGTCCGCCACACCCGTAAACGGGAATGGCAAAGGCGTATCGCGGATCAATACCGATCACGGTGGCGGTGATGATTCCGCCCCACGAGCACCCGGCGATGCCGATCTTCCCGGGATCAACCTCCGGCAGGCTCCGGAGCAGGGCCGCCGCAAGGGTCGCATCGGCGACACATTGATACATCCACTGGTCGGCGATCGGAGCCGCCGAGTCGCCAAAGATGCCCGGCCGCGCCGGCCCGCCCTCGGCAAGCCTGTCATGATTGTCGGTCTGGCCCTCGAGCGACATGCTGATGGCGGCATAGCCGTGGCTGTTCCAGCTTTGGACCCAGGCCTTGGACGCGGTTCCACCCCCGCCGTGCACCAACACAACGGCAGGCACCTTCCCCTCGCGTTTTTCAGGGAGGCCGAGCCAGGCGAAAACCTTCGTCGGCTTGCCTTGATAATCGGGGCCAGCGTAGAGGATCGGCTTGAGGTTGGGCGTGGCATCCCCCCGCTCCACCACCTCGTATTTCGGAGCCTGGGTCAACCCCGAGAGCGCCTCGACCTTGGCCCTCATGGCCTTGTAGTTGGGTGATGCTTTTGCGGGAGTGGGATCAGCCGCAAAAAGCAGGGGAGTCGTCATGCACAGGGCAACGAAGGCGAGCGTGGTTGCGTTCATTTGAGGGTTCCTTTGATGGCTTTCGTCAACAGGGCCTGAAATTGGTAGTTGCCGGAGCCAACCGCATACACGGCAGCATTGTTTTCCATGTGCAGGAACTTGACTCCATCCGATCCGGTTACGGGCTTACCGGATTCGGTCACAACCGAGGCGTCTTTCGCCGGCACGTAGATGGTGGCGGTTGTGTTGGCCGGCACAGTGACCTTCATCGTGAGTTTGCTTGCCCTGAGCCCCGCCGAAGGGTCGCCATCGCGCTTCCAGTTGCTGACGATGCGGCCGTAGGGTGAGGCGTAATGGCACTCCACCCAGTCCACGGAGTTCACAATCCCGGGACGGATGATGAAGTGCTTGAAACCCGGTTGCGCCGGATCGGGGCGAATACCGGCCAACCCCTCGTAGAACCACGCCCCCGGAGTGCCCACCACTTGAATGATCTGGCTGCCCCAGCCGGACCAGGTTTCCGGCCATGTTGTGACCTTGCGTTCCTTCACCAGGAACCCCCAGCCCGGATAGGTCTCCTGCCCCATGATCAGCGCGGCAAGGTCGGAGCGGTTCTCTTGGGCCAGCAAATCCAGCAACATGTAACTGCCCTGCAAGCCGCAATCGAGATGCCCCTTCTTCTCCACCACGATGTTGTCCTCGAGTTGCTTCAAGATCACCGGCCGCAGATCCTTAGGCATGATCCTCGCCCGCAGGGCAATCACGAGGTAGGCCTGCCGGTTAACGCGATAACGGTTCTTCTCCGGATCAAAGTAGGTCTTGTGGATGAGCGGGCGGAGCACCGCCAACCGCTCCTCGCAACGCTTCCGCTCGGCCGTGTCGCCGATCACGCCCGCGAAATCCGCCAGGTCCTGCCACAGCAGGATCCGGTAGCAGTTATTGAAGAACTCCCGCTGGTCCATGGTCTCAAACTGGAAATTATGCCTGTCCGCGGACTCGCCCGGCGGGGTCCAGTCGCCCAGGAATTGCCATTGCTCGAATTTCTTCGGATCGTGGGTGTTAAAAGGATTGTAGAAGCGAAGGATGTCTGCGTCGGTGTGGGATTCGAGATAGTCGACATACTTTTTCAATGCGGGATAGAACTCCCCGGCAAGCCTCTTATCTCCATAATACAAACTCAGCCGACGCATCAGCTCGCTCGCCTGCCCGCCCCATGACGGGCCGCCGCCCTCGCCCCGCTGCGTGGTAGGCGCCACGTTGCCGAAGAATCCGTCAGGCTCCTGGTTGTCACGCCAATCCTGGAGCCATTTCATGAAGAAAGCGTCGCTCCGGAAGTTATAGAGCGTCCCGCTCAGGAACGAACCGCCATCCCCATACCCCTGCTTCTCGCGCGGCTCGCCGCACCCCATCACGCCCGTGGGCGTTTGGGCAAGGGTGTTCTGCACCGTGATGGCGTGGATGCGGTTGAACAGTTCATTCGAGCAGCGGAACTCGCCGGCCGGCTCCAGATGGGTCCGGACCATCATCGCCTGCGCATCGCCCAGGTCCGGGGCCTTGTCCAATCCGCCCACGACGACATACCGGAAGCCGTGCTGGTTGAACTTGCTTTGAAAAACGCCAACGGGCTCGTTCCCCGCCACGTAGATGTCCCGCTGGTTGTGCGTCTGGACGCCATCCTCGTTCCTGCTGAACATCAAGTTCGGGTCGAGCATATCGGCATAGTCCATGACGACCTGCTGGCCGGGCTTGAGCCCGTCCATGCGGAGGCGCATCCATCCGGTGAGCGTAGTTCCGAAATCAATCAACCACTTGCCCTTGAACGGGGTGATGCTCCTGGCCTGAATCGGCGGATCCATCTTGTTGCCGGGAAGCGCCTGCCAGCTGCTCGTGAGCCTCGGAGCAGCGACCTCGACGGCCTTTACCCACGATCGGTCACCGCAGGAGGACAGGTTCCAATCGTTGACAAACTTGCCGGCATCGTATCGTTCGCCCCCGAAGTTGTTCCAACTCCATCCGCCCACTTGCGTAATGCAGCTTTCCGCAGTGCGCCATTCGCCGTCGGTGGCGATCACGGTTGGCCCGTCCTGGGTCTCGAGCTCGAGCTGGGCCCGCACGAGCGGCGCGGTGTAACCGGGACTCCTCTGAAACCAGCCCGGCCCCAGCCAAAGCGCCAGGCAGTTCGTGCCCTTTTGGAGCAGGCGCGAGACCTCGTAAACATTGTAGAGGGCGCGCTTCTGGACATGCACATAGGCGGGCATCAGCACATCGTCGCCCACCTTCCTGCCGTTGATATGGAGCTCATAGAGGCACGGCGTGTTCACATAAACCCTCGCGCTCTTGACCTCCGACTTCAGCTCAAAGTTACGGCGCAGCCAGGGATGCTGGGGGTGCAGGGGCTGCTGGCCGGGAAGAACGCCCCATGCCTGCGGGTCGCCATGCGTCGCGATAACCCGAACCGCAGCCCAGCCCGATTCGTCGAACCCGGCTCCCTGCCATCCGGCCTGCCCGGCTACGTGTGTCTTCCAGGCCGGTCCCGTAGCCAAGGTAATCTGTCGTCCATCGGCCAATTCGACCAGTACCCGGCCAATGAGTCCCGCCGGGCTCGGCGCATCCCCGCTATTGGTGGCGAGCACCGCCAGGGTGTTATCCCCGGTCTTCAACAGGGCGGCAATCTCCGCCATCTGGGGCTTGTTCACATCATTGCCTTTGAACGCTTCCACGCCATTCACAAACAGCACGAAGGCATTGTCCGCACTCATCACCACCGAGGCGCGTTTGACCTTGGCGTCCGGTGGCACGTTCACATGCGCCCGGAAGTACGCGGGCCCCGGCGACGTCTGTCGGAAATCCCTGTTGTGGGGACTCCATATCCACGCACAGCCGCTGAGGCCGCTGGTCGTATTGGTAACGACGCCAGGCTTGATCCATTTCGCGGACCAATCGTCCGGCTTCAGCAAACCCATCGTCCAGAGTGCCGGGGCGCTCCAG
>CAYOIT010000104.1:0-15795 GCA_964404035.1 uncultured Verrucomicrobiota bacterium
GGCTTCTTACCGTAGTGCAGGGTCCGCTCCCGGCGTTTCTTGCCGGTGTAATTCATGGTGTTGACTTTAACCACCTTCACTTTGAAGAAATCTTCAACCGCTCTCTTGATCTCGAGCTTGTTGGCAGCCGTGTCGACCTTGAACAGGTACTTGTTCTGGCCGGCCATCTGCGTTCCCTTTTCGGTAATGTGCAGGCCTTTGATAGCCGAAAGCGCGTTGTTCATGATTTCCTCCCACTCTCTCCCGACAGACGCGTCTGAAGGGTTTCCAAAGCCGCCCGGGTGACCAGCGTGACCGGATACCGGAGAAGCTGATACGTGCTGACCGACTGCGCGGTCGTCGCTTCGACAGACTGCAGATTGCGAACCGCACACAGCAGGTTCTTGTCAAGTTTCTCAACCAGAATGAGAGCGCCCTTGTCGATGCCGAGTGACTTCAGCAGCGCCAACGCAGCCTTGGTTTTGGGCTCAGCAATGGTGAGCTCATCCAGAACGCGCACGCGCCCCTCCCGGATCAAGTCGCTAAACGCGCACCGGAAGGCCAGGCGAGCCACCTTCTGCGGAACTTTCTTGGCGTAACTCCGGGGATGAGGGCCATGCGCCACACCACCACCTCGCCACACCGGTGACTGCCGATAACCCGCACGGGCCCGGCCGGTCCCCTTCTGACGCCATGGCTTCTTCCCGCTTCCCGCCACGGCGCCTTTACCCAAAGTAGACGCTGTGCCGGCACGCAACCCGGCCTGATAAGCCACGATCACATCGTGGACAGCCTGCTGCCCCTTCTTCGTCAAAAGCGCGTCTGGGAAATCCGTTTCCGCCAGCGCGGCACCCTTCATGTCATGAACTGACAGCTTGCTCATTTCGCCTTCCCAGCCTTCGTCTTCTTCAACGCTTTGCGCACCACCACCAGCGCTCCCGTCGCGCCGGGAACAGCCCCACCCACCAGGAGCAGATTCTCGCTCGCACGCAACTGGATCACCTTGAGATTCTGCGTGGTGACCTGCTCGTTGCCCATGTGACCTGGCATGCGCTTGCCCTTGTGAACGCGTCCAGGATAGGACCGGCAGCCGATCGAACCGATACGGCGCTTGGAGTGGCCACCGTGGGTCATCGGTCCGCCCGACATGTGATGGCGCTTCATGACACCCTGAAAGCCACGCCCCTTGCTGACCCCACTTACGTCAACGTGGGAAACGCCGTCAAGAACGGCCGCCGTGATAGGATCACCCGCTTTGTATTCCTCGCCCGCGTCCAATCCGAACTCGAGAAGGAACCGCTGCGGAGGAACATTCGCCGCTTTGAACTGTCCGGCATGCGGCTTGCATGCGCGGGACGGCTTCATCGCGAGAAAGCCTACTTTCAGTGCATCGTACCCGTCCTGCGCCTTGGTCTTGCGTTGCACCACGACACAGGGCCCGACTTCAATGACGGTCACGGAAATCTGGCGACCTTCATCGCCGAACACCCGAGTCATCCCGATTTTTTTTCCAAGTATCCCTTGCATGGCCACCCACTCAAATCTTGATCGTTATATCAACACCGGCCGGCATGTTGAGTTTCTTCAACTCATCCACCGTTTTTGCGGTCGGTTCCACAATGTCCAACAACCTCTTATGCGTGCGAACTTCGAACTGTTCCATCGATTTCTTGTCCGCGTGCACACTGCGGTTGACGCTGTAACTCTCTATCCGGGTCGGCATCGGGATCGGGCCCACTACGCGGGCACCGGTCCGTTTCGCCGTTTCCACGATATCTGACACAGACTGATCCAACACGCGATAGTCGTAAGCTTTCAAACGAATGCGTATGCGTTGCTTTTCCATCGTACCACTCACCGTTCAAGAAGTTGCTGTTGTATTGCCTCCGGCACCACGTCAAAACACGCCGGCTCCATCGTGTAACTTGCCCGTCCCTTGGTCAACGACCGTATCGCCGTCGAGTACCCGAACAATTCCGCCAGGGGGACACGGGCATGGACGACCTGTACCAGGTCCTTACTCACCATATCCTGGACATGCCCCCGGCGTGAACTCACGTCGCTAAGCACATCCCCCAAATGCTCTGTAGGCAGAAGGATCTCGAGCGTCATGATGGGCTCAAGAATTGCAGGCCGCGCGGCCTTGACCGCCGCCCGAAAGGCCATAACTGCCGCCGTCCTGAACGCCACCTCCGTCGATTCCTGCTCGTGGTATACCGCGCCCACCACGCGCACCTTCACATCGGTCAACGCGTAGTTGGCCAGAATTCCGGTCATGAGGCCATCCTGAATGCCCTCCTCAACCGCCGGACGAAACTCGGAAGGAAGCTTTCCCGCCGGAACGTCGAACTCCACTGAGTTCCCACTGCCGCGCGGGGCCGTCTCCACCTCAAGCGTCAACTCCGCAAACTGCCTCTGCCCGCCAATATCCCGTTCAAATCGATGCTCACCGCGACCACGATCAAGGATCGTTTCCCGGTACGCCACCATGGGACGGCCGGCGTTCGCCTGAACCTTGTACTCACGGAACATCCGGTCTTTCAAAATATCAAGATGGAGTTCGCCCATCCCGCTCAAAAGAGTCTGCCCGGTATCCTTATCCAGTGAGACCACGCATGTGGGATCCTCAGCGGCCAAGGCACCCAAGGCTTCCGTAAGCTTGTCCCGATCCGCTTGAGACTTCGGCTCTATCGCCATGGAGATGACCGGCTCAGGGAATCGGATGCGTTCCAGCTCAACCGGCATGTTTTCGGTACAGAGCGTATCGCCCGTGGTAACCTGCTTGAGGCCAACCACGGCGCCAATCTCGCCGGCGTGAATGACGTCCACCTCGGTGCGGTCGTTGGCATGCAGAAAGACGAGCTTCATCACACGGTCACGCTTGCGCGTCCTGGCGTTGAAGACGTTCTGTCCTTTCTTCAACTGCCCAGAGTAGACACGGACAAAAGCCAGACGCCCCATGTAGGGGTCGTTGATCAGCTTGAAAACGAGGGCGCTCAACGGGGCAAAATCATCAGCTTCACGGGTCACCACTTCGCGTGTCTTCGGATGCTCTCCCTGCATGGGAGGAACATCGAGGGGAGAAGGAAGAAAATCAACCACGGCATCCAACAACTGCTGAACACCTTTGTTGCGCAGGGAGGCTCCGCACAGTACAGGAGTGACCGTCAGAGCCACTGTGGCACGCCTTAACCCCGCACTCAACACTGCCGCCGGTATATCCGCACTTTCAAGATAGGCAGCCAGGACGCCCTCATCGCGCTCGGCCAGAAGCTCAATCATTGCCGCCCGCGCCTTTTCGGCTTCCCCGCCAAGCTCAGCGGGAATAGGGCAGGAAACAACCTTCGTTCCGAAAGAGGAATCGTCAAAGGAGAGCGCCTCCATGGTCACCAAGTCGATGACGCCACGAAAACTCTCCTCACGGCCCCAGGGGATCTGAATCGGAACGGGAACAGCCCCGAGGCGGGCCTGCATCTGTCCAACCACCGACCAGAAGTCAGCCCCCATGCGATCCATCTTATTGACGAAAGCGACCCGCGGCACCCGGTAACGGTCTGCCTGATGCCACACCGTCTCCGATTGCGGCTGCACTCCGCCCACTCCACAGAAAACAACCACGGCCCCGTCCAAGACGCGGAGCGACCTCTCGACCTCGACCGTGAAGTCGACGTGTCCAGGGGTGTCGATCAGATTGATCTGGTGATCGCGCCAGAAGCACGTTGTGGCCGCACTGGTGATGGTGATGCCGCGTTCTTTCTCCTGCGGCATGAAGTCCATCGTCGCGGTGCCCTCGTGAACTTCGCCCATGCGATGAACACGGCCCGCATAGAACAGAATACGCTCACTCGTCGTGGTCTTGCCCGCATCAATGTGGGCAATCACGCCGATATTGCGAACAGCCGACAGTGGTCGGGCGCGATCCGGCGCTTCACGCTGCCGCGATTCGTCCGACTTATCGCCTGTTCTTTTCTGTTCCAAGACCGATTCCATTTGTTTCTGCCAAAGAAGTGCACCCTGCCGCCCTGAAGAGCAGCGGGGTACTTATCTCTCGTTACCACCGGTAATGCGCGAACGCCTTGTTCGCCTGAGCCATCTTGTGAGTATCCTCACGTTTCTTGATGGCATTCCCCTGTTCGGCGTACGCGTCCATGATCTCCTGGGCGATCGCGCGCCGCATAGGGACCCCTTTTCGGGTTTTCGCGTATTGGATCAGCCAGCGCATCGCCAGCGCCATCTGCCGATCAGGGCTTACCTCAACAGGCACCTGGTAAGTCGCACCACCAACACGCCGCGACTTTACCTCAACCTTCGGCTTGACGTTATCGATCGCCCGGATCAGCACTTCGAGGGGATCCCCATCACCATGCTTCTCCTTGATCGCGTCGAGGGCGCCGTACACGATGCCCGCCGCAACAGCCTTCTTTCCCACTTTCATCATGTGGTTGATCAACAGCCCAACAAGTTGGCTGTTATATTTAGGATCGGGTTCAACCCCGCGCCGTTCTGCTCTACGTCTACGTCCCATGGTGTTGCGCCGTCCTACGCCTGCTTGGGTGTTTTGACGCCATACTTTGAACGGCTCCTGTGCCGTCCATCCACGCCCAGAGTATCCAGCGTACCACGAACAATGTGATAGCGGACACCGGGCAAGTCCTTCACACGGCCGCCGCGCACCAGCACGACGCTGTGTTCCTGAAGATTGTGTCCCTCGCCGGGGATATACGCCGTGACTTCTTCGCCATTGGTGAGGCGAACACGGGCAACCTTTCGCAAGGCTGAGTTCGGCTTCTTGGGTGTCTGAGTCTTAACTGAAAGACAGACACCCCGCCGCTGCGGGCAACATTTCAGCGCTGGCGATTTGCTTTTATACCGGACGCGCTTCCGTCCGTACTTTACCAGTTGATTAATCGTAGGCATTTTCTTATCCCTTCCACACGCAAAGCGGAGCACCATGCCAAACACGGCAAGGGCCTGTCAAGGCTTTTATCCAATTAGTTCTTGGAATTTTTTCTCAGCTTCGCTCTCCTGACGCATTTCCTCCTCGGGAATGGGCTCGGCGAGCGGGACCAGCTTGATATTTCTGAACATCGGGAAGCCCGTTCCACCAGGAATGAGATGTCCCATGATCACGTTTTCCTTGAAACCATACAGGGTATCCACACGACCCAGCGTCGCCGCCTCGGTCAGCACACGCGTGGTGTCTTGGAACGACGCCGCAGAGATAAAGCTCTCCGTCTCCAACGCCGCCTTGGTAATTCCAAGGAGTGCCGGAGAGGCTTCGGCAGGGCGCTTGCCTTCGGCCTGCGCCTTCACGTTCACTTCCTGGAACGTCTGCTTCTCCACCTGCTCCCCCCAGAGGAAATCGGTGTCGCCAGGATCCGTGATCCTGACCTTGCGAAGCATCTGCCTGACAATGATCTCAATGTGCTTGTCGTTGATCTCAACGCCCTGCAGCCGGTAGACTTCCTGAACCTGATTGACAAGGTATTCCTGCAACTCTTGCGGGCCGCAAATCTCAAGAATCTCCTGCGGGACAATGGGGCCTTCCGTAAGCTGCTGCCCTTTTTGCACGTAGTCGCCCTTGTAGACAACAATGTGTTTGCCCATCGGGATCAAGTGCTGCTCTTCGTCGCCCGTTACCGTGTCACGAATGACCAGACATCGACGACCGCGCTGATTCGCGCCAAAGTCAACGATACCATCTATTTTGGCGATCTCGGCGGCATCCTTGGGACGCCGGGCCTCGAAGAGCTCGGCCACCCGCGGCAGACCACCGGTGATATCCTTCGTCTTGGACTCCTTGCGCGGGGTCTTCGCCAGAACTTCACCAGCCGTGACCTTCTTGCCGTCCTTGACCATGACATGGGCGCCTGCCGGGATGTTATAGGCCATCGGCGCCTCGTTGGTCTCGTAGGCGATGACAATCTGGGGATGCAGGTCTTCCTTGTGCTCCAAGACAACCGTCCCCATCAGTCCGGTGGACTGATCGACCTCTTTCTTGACGGTGACATTCTCAATGAAGCCCCTGAAATGGACCGTCCCGGGCCGCTCCGCCAGAATCGGTACGCTGTAGGGGTCCCACTCCACGAAGCTCTGTCCCTTCTTCACACGCCCGCCGTCGGCCACGGAGATGACCGCACCGATTGCCATGGAGTGACGCTCAACCTCGCGCCCGGCATCGTCGAACACGCCTACTGAGCCGTTCTTGTTGAGGACAACCCACAGGCCCTGATCCTTCACAACCACACGAAGATTGGTGTACTGAATAACACCGTCGTGTTTGGAAATCACGTGCGGCTGCTTGAATACCGAGCTCGCTGTTCCACCGATGTGGAACGTACGCATCGTGAGCTGTGTTCCAGGTTCACCGATGGACTGCGCCGCGATGATTCCCACCGCGCAGCCGATTTCAACCTGCCGTCCCGTGGCCAGATCGCGTCCATAGCACTTGGCGCATGTGCCGCGCCGTGACTCGCAAGTCAGGACGCTTCGAATGCGCACCTTCTCGACATCTGCAAGCATCACTGCATCCGCCAGGGCCTCATCGATGATGGTGGCCGCAGGCACAATGACCTCTTGCGTGACTGGATTCGTTATGTCGTTCAGCGCTGTGCGTCCGATAATACGATCTCGAAGCGAAACAAGGCTGTCATCTCCTTCGCCGATGGCCTTCACCTCGATGCCATTCAGCGTGTTACAGTCCTGCTCAATGATCCTTACATCCTGCGAGACATCCACCAGTTTCCGGGTCAAGTACCCGGCATCGGCCGTTTTGAGCGCGGTGTCGGACAACCCCTTACGGGCACCGTGCGTACTGATGAAGTACTCCAGAACGCTCAACCCCTCGCGGAAGTTGGAAACAATGGGACGCTCAATGATCTCGCCGGATGGTTTGGACATCAATCCACGCATACCGGCCAACTGACGAATCTGCTGACGGCTACCACGAGCTTTCGAATCGACCATCATGAAAATGGGATTCGACTCGTCGCTGCCCACGTTTTCCTCAATGGCCCGATACATCGCGTTGGAGGTCTCATCCGTCGCCTGGGTCCAGATATCGACGATCTTGTTGTAGCGCTCACCATCCGTGATAACACCACGCCGATACTGTCCATCCACTTCGCTCACCGAACGGCGCGCCTTGGCGATGATCTCTTCCTTCTCGGGCGGAATGATCATATCCGACAGACCGATCGAAATACCGGCAAGCGTCGCATGCTCGAACCCAATATTCTTGAGACTATCCAGAACTCGGACCGTTTCGGCATGTCCGCTGATCCTATGGCACTGCCAGATCAACTTCCCGAGGAACGATTTGTCGCAGCAGCGGTTGATGAACCCGAGGGCAGTCGGCAGAATCTCATTGAAGAAGACGCGCCCGACCGTGGTCGTCAGCATTCTGACCTTCTCATCGCCAAAGACCGTATTGCGCTGGAAGTCTGGGTTCTTGAACCGGATTCGGTCATGAACCTTCAAGCCGCCATCGTCGTACGCGAGGCGCACTTCACAGGCCTCAGAGAAGAGGGGTAAGTGCTCCATCTCCGCGGCTTGACCGGTTGCCTTGCGCCGGTTGTCTTTCAGACGATCGCGTTGGGCGGCCGAGGTCAAATAGTAGATACCCAGCGCAATATCCTGCGTAGGCGTCATAACGGGTTTGCCGCTGGACGGCGAGAACACGTTGTTCGTTGAGAGCATCAGCAGCCGGGACTCCATCTGAGCCTCGATGGAAAGCGGCACATGCACGGCCATCTGATCACCGTCGAAGTCCGCATTGTACGCGGTACAGACCAACGGGTGGATCTTGATGGCTTCGCCTTCGACCAACACGGGCTCAAAGGACTGAATGCTCAACCGATGAAGCGTCGGGGCACGGTTCAACATCACCGTCTTGTCGTGGGTAATCTCCTCTAGGATGGCCCACACTTCGTCAGACTGCTTGTCGATCAGCTTCTTGGCGCTCCGAACTGTGTGCGCCACGCCGATTTCCTTCAGACGCCGGATGATGAACGGCTCGAACAAAACCAAGGCCATCTTCTTCGGGAGTCCGCACTGATGGAGTTTCAGCTCCGGACCGATGACAATGACCGAACGACCCGAGTAATCCACCCGCTTGCCGAGCAAGTTCTGGCGGAATCGACCTCCCTTACCCTTAAGCATATCGCTGAGCGACTTCAGGGGGCGGTTGCCGGCGCCTGTGACCGCGCGGCCATGGCGTCCATTATCAATGACCGCATCCACGGCTTCCTGCAACATCCGTTTCTCATTACGGATGATGACATCGGGAGTCTTGAGTTGCAGTAGATTCTTTAGTCGGTTATTGCGATTGATTACGCGCCGGTAGAGATCATTGAGATCCGATGTCGCGAACCGACCTCCCTCCAGAGGCACCAGGGGGCGCAGATCCGGAGGAATGACCGGCAGAACCTCAAAGATCATCCACTCGGGACGGCTGTTGCTGGTCAGAAACCCTTCCAGCACCTTCATTCGCTTGGAAATCTTCTTACGGTTCTGCTTGCTGCGAGTGGTCTCCATCTGCGCATCGAGCTCACCCAGCAGCTTCTGGATGTCGAGCTTCTTCATCAGGTCGCGGATGGCCTCCGCGCCGATCTTGGCGACAAAGTTTTCGGCGTATTTCTCCTGGGCCTCGCGGAACTCGATCTCGCTCAGAAGTTGCTTTTCCTGCAGCGGCGTATCACCGGGCTCAATGACGACATAATCCTCGTAGTAGAGAATGCGCTCGAGCGCGCGAGCCGTCATGTCCAAGACCAGTCCGAGCCGGCTGGGCGTGCACTTGAAGAACCAAATGTGCGAAACCGGCACGGCCAGTTCGATATGACCCATGCGTTCGCGGCGCACGCGGGACAGTGTGATCTCCACACCGCACCGGTCGCAAATAACGCCCTTGTGTTTGATCCGCTTGTACTTCCCGCAGGAGCACTCCCAGTCGCGAGTCGGTCCAAAGATCCGTTCGCAGAACAAACCGCCCTTTTCGGGCTTATACGTCCGGTAGTTGATGGTTTCCGGGTTCTTCACCTCGCCATGGCTCCACGCCCGGATCGTTTCCGGCGAAGCCAGCGAAATGTTCACCGCATCAAACCCCTTGGCCAAGGGAACCCCAAGCCTCTCCCGGGCAGCAGAATTAGTGATTGCACGTTCTGACATTTTTTACAGCGTTACCGCCGCCTCCGCTCAGATTACTTTTTCTTTCGCGTCAGTCCGCACGTCCAGGCCGATACTGCGCAGCTCGTTGATTAGCACGTTAAACGACTCGGGACGCTCGGCATCGAGAACGTTCTCGCCCTTCACGATGGATTCGTAAATCCTCGTCCGCCCCGCCACGTCGTCGCTCTTGACCGTCAGGAGTTCCTGTAGCGCATAAGCCGCGCCATAGGCCTCGAGCGCCCAGACTTCCATTTCACCCAGGCGCTGTCCTCCGTACTGCGCCTTGCCGCCCAGAGGCTGCTGCGTGACGAGCGAGTAAGGACCGACCGCTCGCGCATGAATCTTGTCGGTCACCAAATGATGCAGCTTGAGCATATAGATATAGCCCACCACAACACGTTGGTCGAACGGTTCGCCGGTACGTCCATCATACAGCATCGTCTTGCCGTCCTTGGCCAGCTTGGCATCGCCAAGCAGGTCATGGATGCGCTTTTCAGAGATACCATCGAAGACCGGTGTGCTGGCATACAGCCCTAGGAGCTTGCACGCCCAGCCCAAGTGCGTTTCGAGGACCTGCCCGACGTTCATACGGGAAGGCACACCCAACGGGTTGAGCACGATATCTACAGGCGTTCCATCCGGCAGGAAAGGCATGTCAGCCTCGGGCATGATTCGGGCAACAACGCCCTTGTTCCCGTGGCGTCCCGCCATCTTGTCACCGACCGACAGCTTCTTCTTGCTGGCAATGTAGACGCGGACCTGCTTGATGATACCTTGATCCACCTCGTCGCCACTCTCCAACCGATCCATGGCGTTGGTGTATTCGTGCTCAAGTTCCACGAACTTCTGCTGGTACTCGCCGATGATCTCCTGAATCTTGATCTGAATCGGACTGCTCTCGATGGCGATATGGGCACTCTCGGCCGCCAGTTTGCGTAGAAGCGTCTTGGTAATCTTCCTGTTGGCAGGAATGATGATCTCACTGGTGTCGGCATTGACGACGTCCAGGGGAATCTTCTCGCCCAAGAGGATGTTGCTCAACGCTTCCGTGAGCTGATCGACCAACTCCTGCTTCTTGCTCTGGTGTTCCTGGGCCGCATTCTTGGACTGGCGTTTCCGCTCGGCCGGAGTCATCTTCTCCCGGGCGATATCCTTGTGCGCCGAAACCTTGACATCCATCACGATGCCATAGGTTCCGCTCGAGACGGTCAGCGAGGTATCGCGGACATCCGCCGCTTTTTCGCCGAAGATCGCCCTGAGCAAACGTTCTTCAGGCGCCAATTCGGTCTCGCTCTTGGGAGTGATCTTGCCGACCAGAATATCGTCAGGCTTCACTTCCGCCCCAACGCGGATCACCCCATCCTGACCGAGATTGCGAAGCGCTTCCTCTCCGACATTGGGGATATCACGCGTAATCTCCTCAGGGCCGAGCTTGGTGTCGCGAGCGCCCACTTCAAACTCCTGAATGTGAACCGAAGTAAACACATCCTCACGAACCACTCGCTCGCTGATCAGAATGGCGTCTTCGAAGTTATACCCGCTCCAAGGCATGAACGCGACAAGCACGTTCCGTCCAAGGGACAGTTCACCGGCCGCTGTGGCCGGACCATCGGCCAACACGTCGCCCGCCTGGATTTTCTGTCCGACCCGAACGATCGGCTTCTGATTGACACAGGTGCCCGCATTGGACCGCATGAACTTATTCAAGGAGTAGGTGCGCTCGTTGTCTTTCTTGCCCTTGCCCTTGGCCTCACCAGTAATCACGATCTTGTTCGCCGAGACGTAGGTAACCACCCCTGGCTCCTCGGCCAGCATCAGCACTCCTGAATCCCGAGCGATCCGGCTTTCCAGACCAGTGGCAACGAACGGCCGTTCTGTCTCCAATAGGGGCACAGCCTGCCGCATCATGTTCGAGCCCATCAAGGCACGGTTGGCATCATCATGCTCCAGAAAGGGAATCAAGCCCGCCGCCACAGACACAACCTGTTTGGGCGACACGTCCATATACTCCGCTTTTTCCTTCGGAACTTCGAGGAACTCGCCACGATGCCGTACCGCGATGGTATCGCGGGAAATGCGGCTCCTGGCGTCAAGCGGCGTATTGGCCTGCGCGATGACGAATCGTTCTTCCTGATCGGCGCTCAAATATTCAACTTCGTCGGTCACTGTTCCGTTGACAACCTTACGGTAGGGTGTCTCGATGAAACCGTATTCATTGATACGAGCATAGATGCCCAGGGAGGAAATCAACCCGATGTTCGGGCCTTCCGGCGTCTCGATCGGGCAAATACGGCCATAATGGCTGCTATGCACGTCGCGAACTTCGAATCCCGCGCGCTCACGGCTCAAGCCACCCGGACCCAGGGCGCTCAGACGACGCTTGTGGGCCAACTCTGAGAGCGGATTGGTCTGATCCATGAACTGGCTTAGCTGGCTGCGGCCGAAGAAATCCTTGACGACAGCGGAAAGCGTCTTCGGATTCACCAGCCTCTGCGGAGTCAGTGTTCCGGTGGCAGGATCAAACAGCGTCATACGTTCCCGCACCAGTCGTTCGGCGCGAGCCAGGCCGATACGGCACTGGTTTTCGATCAATTCACCAATGGTGCGCAGCCGACGGCTGCCGAGGTGATCGATGTCATCGACCGTTCCCTGGCCATTACGAATGCCAATGAGATAACGAACAGCGGCAATCAGATCCACCCCATCGGGGCTCAGCACGCGCAGCTCTTCTTCCTTGGTCACGGTGATGAAGGCTTCCTTGTCCTTGGCATCCTTCTTTCCCATGATCGTCCGGATCAGCTCTGTGCCTTCCTGAATTTCCTTGTCAAGCTTCTGGTTGATCTTATAGCGTCCAACACGGCCCAGATCATAGCGCCGCGCGTCAAAGAACAGGCGCTTGAGAAGTTGCCGGGCGTTGGAGACGGTAGCCGGGTCACCTGGCCGTAAACGGAGGTAGATATCCTTAAGCGCGTCATCCATCGAGTGGGTGGGATCGGACTTCACGCTCTTGAGCATGATCCCGCTATCCCAGGCGACGTCAACGATCTCGACGTCTTTGAACCCAGCCGCCTTCATCTGAGAGAGCACGTTTTCGGAAAGCGGCTCGTACTTGCGCGCCAGAACAGTCTGCGACTCGATATCGATCACATCCTCGCGAAAAACGAGGTTGGCCAACTTCTCGACCGGGATCGTTTCGCTCAACTTGAGCTTGCGGAAGGTGTAGAAAAGCGCGAGAAGATCCTCATCCGATCCGTAGCCCAGGGCCCGCAAGAAAGTCGTCGCCAGAAACTTGCGACGGCGATGACGGCGGTCCAGATAGATCCAAAGGAGGTCCGAAGCGTCAAACTGCACTTCCACCCATGACCCACGGTCAGGGATGATCCTGAACGAGTACAGCATGGACCCGCTCGAATGCACCGACTGCTCGAAGCAGATTCCCGGTGAGCGATGCAACTGGCTGACGATGACACGTTCGGCCCCGTTGACGACGAACGCACCCTGTGCGGTCATCAGCGGAATCTCGCCCATGTAAACGCTTTCCTCGCGGACTTCTTCGCCGTCCTTCAGGCGAAACGTCACCTGAAGGGTGCCGGCATAGGTCTGCCCTTCGCGCAAAACCTCGTAGGGATCCGCCTTAGGCTTCGAGAACTCGTACTTCACAAAATCAAGAACGTAGCGCCCATCGTAACTCTCGATGGGGAAGACCTCCTTGAAGACCGCCTGCAATCCCATTGGCTTGCGACTGCCCGGCGGTACATCAAGCTGGAGGAAATCCTTATACGACGCCGTCTGAATTTCGATCAGATTCGGCGGCTCGATTACCTCAACCAGTTTTCCGAAGTTCGTTCTCTCAACCATTCCAGCACCTGTTGCACCCGGTTTCAAGGACACCTTACCTCAGCCTATTGGCCGCCCGTCGTAACCCACACCCAGTGGTGGCGGTTACTTGATCTCGACGGTGGCGCCGGCCTTCTCAAGGACTTCCTTGATCTTGGCCGCTTCGTCCTTGCTCACGCTCTCTTTGACTGACTTCGGGGCGCCCTCGACCAGATCCTTCGATTCCTTCAGGCCCAGGCCGGTGATCGTGCGAATTTCCTTGATCACGCCGATCTTGTTGCTGCCGGCACCCGTGAGGACGACCGTGAACTCGGTCTTCTCCTCGACCGGAGCCGCCGCCGCCGCACCGCCGCCGCCCGCCGCCATCATGGCCATGGGCGCCGCCGCGGTCACACCGAGGCGCTGCTCCAATGCCTTGACCAACTGCGAAAGCTCAAGGACGCTGATGCTCTCGATGTACTTAACAACCTCTTCCATCTTACCTTCCAACTTGATTTCCTCAGACATGGTATGCTCTCCCTTTCTCAAACGTCACTTGGTTGCGTTCTTCTTGTCTTCAATCGCCTTCAACACGTACACGATGGTCGAAACCTTCTGCTTCAGCACGCCCACGAGGCGTGACAACGGAGCCGCGATGGTCCCAACCACCTGGCTCAGCAACACTTCGCGAGGCGGCAATTCCGCCAGAGCGTCAATCTGCGCGGGCGTCAAAATCATGTTGCCCATCACACCGCCCTTGACCGTCGGCATGCCGCTCACGCCCGCAAACTTCTTGAGCGTCTTGGCCGCCTGCACCACATCGGTTCCCGTCACAATCGCAGACTGGCCCTTCATGGCGGGATCCAAAGCGATCCAGCCCTTATCCCGTGAAATCAGCCTCAGCAGGCGGTTCTTCACCACCTGCATACGCGCGCCGGTCTTCTTCAACTGGCGACGCAAGTCTGAGAATTGCTCCACTTTCAGTCCACGGTATTCGGCCACAATGACGAAGGACGATCCGTTAACCTGGGCGCTAATCTCGTCGTAAATTGATTTTTTTTCTAATCTCATCGCACCGGTCCCCTTGACTAGTCCCGCACGTCCACGCGCAGGCCAACGCCCATCGTGGAACTCAACGTGCAACGCTTGATGAATATACCCTTCGTCGAGGCCGGACGCGCCGCACGGACCGCCGCGATCACTGCCGAAACGTTTTCGACCAACTTCGACTCATCGAAGGACAACTTACCGAAGGGAACCTGACAGTTTCCATTGCGGTCCATCCGGAACTCGACACGACCCGCTTTGCTCTCGCGCACTGCGGCGGCGGTATCGTCGGTCACTGTCCCCGTCTTGGGATTCGGCATCAGTCCGCGAGGGCCGAGAACCTTACCCAGTTTGCGGACTTCCTTCATGGCGTCGGGGGTCGCAATGGCGATATCAAATTCCGTCCATCCGGCCTTGACCTTTTCGATCATGTCTTCGTTGCCAACGAACTCGGCACCCGCTGCGCGGGCCGCGTCAGCCGCGGCACCGGAAGCGAAAACCAGCACCCGGACCGTCTTGCCGGTACCGTGAGGCAGGCCAACCGTACCGCGAACCGTCTGGTCCGTCTTCTTCGTGTCCACCCCAAGGCGGATAGCCAGTTCGGCGGTTTCGTCAAACTTCGCGGTCTTATGCGCCTTCATGAAACGGACCGCTTCCGCCAAATCGTAGAGCTTGGCTTCGACGTCCTTCTTGATCTTCAAATATCTTTTTCCGTGAGTGGCCATGGCTAGCGAATCACCTCGATTCCCATGCTGCGTGCCGTCCCCTCGACCATGCGGGCGGCGTGGTTTTCGTCCGTTGCGTTCAAGTCGTTGATCTTGGTTCGCACAATCTCCATAACCTGCTCGGCCGTCACCTTCCCGACCTTGTCGCGGTTGGGCTGGGCGGATCCCTTTGCGAGACCAGCGGCGCGCTTCAGCAGCGAAGAGGCCGGCGGGCTCTTGGTGATGAACGTAAACGACCGATCCTGATAGACCGTGATGATCACCGGGACCACCAATCCTGTCAGTTTCTGGGTCGCCGCGTTAAACTGCTTGCAGAACTCCATGATGTTCACGCCATGCTGACCCAACGCCGGGCCAACGGGTGGCGCCGGGTTAGCGGCCCCAGCCGGAATCTGCAGCTTGATCTTGCCTGTTACTTTCTTTGCCATATCGCTCCTCTATCCTCCCTGCCGCGAGACCCTGCGTCGAGCGCCGGGCCATCCATCGGTTTAGCGGAGGGTCACTGCCGTTCGACCTGCCAATATTCGAGCTCCACGGGGGCCGTACGCCCGAAAATTGCTACGGAAAGCTTCAGCTTTCCTCGCTCCGCGTCCATTTCCTCCACGACACCCGTGAAGTTCATGAAAGGACCATCTGTAATCTTAAGCGTTTCCCCAATCTCGTAGATGACCTTGGGCTTGACTTTTTCCTTCTTTTCTTCCATCTGGAACAGGAGGACATCAACTTCCTCTGGCCGTAGAGGCGCCGGCCGTTCCCCACCCACAAACCCGATCACCCCGGGTGTCTCGCGAATAAAATACCAGACCTTTTCAACCAACTGGCGGTTGTCGTCGTAGAGCCGCACATGCGTCAGCACATATCCGGGGAAGAACTTGCGGGTGATGGTGCTCTTGACTCCCTTTTTCACTTCGGAGACTTTCTCCGTGGGAATCAGCACCTGATCGAAATAATCCCGCATCTCCTCCTTGTCCAGGCGTCGCTCGATGCTCTCCTTGACCTTGGCCTCCTGGCCGGTCAATGTATGAAGCACAAACCACTGTTTCTCGCTCATGAAAACCCCGGA
>CAYOIT010000105.1:0-15770 GCA_964404035.1 uncultured Verrucomicrobiota bacterium
GGAAGATCCGTGAGGAACACGCTCGACAACAGGCCGGGCTGACGGATCGGGAGCGGATTGAGCAGGACCGGAAGGCCGCCGATGATATCCGAGACAGTTTGTTCAAACGGCGTCGGCGCGAATCCGACGTCCCGTACACCCGTGTCGTTGATCCGCCGTTAAAATACGGCGGTGACTAGGCGTAGGATGGTATGCCGGTCTATGGGCAATCCTATTAGGTCAGGCATTCCTGCCTGACCAAGTCGGGCAAGAATGCCCGACCTACTTTGCTCGGCCGGCATGTCGTGCAAGGAAGCGGCTGCGTCCGCGTGAGGAGGAACGCGAGGTCGAGACGTTTTGTCACGGGTTGAATTTGCCTGTCGCCGAGGGTATTCGGTGGCTGATCGGGTTCGAACTTTGCCGGCTCATGTGGTCAGTGGATTCCGGCATTTGAGCGTCGGGAAGCGCGTGAAATCACGATCCGCCGTCCAGAGGCAATGCACGCGGTGCTCAAGGCAGATCGCGGCGATTCTGGCGTCATGCACGCGGGCGCCGGTGATCTTCCCCTTGAGGATCAGGCTGCGTAACGCGCTCCAGTACCCGGCCCCTTCACCCAGTAGGCGAAGCACCGGGGATTCGATCAGGGCATCCACCACGCTCACGGCGATGGCGGGTTCGGTCGGTTGGGAGAAGATGCGCCCATTCGTGACCACGGCGGTGAACTCGTGGAGGCAAGGCCAGGGAATGGCCCAAGGCTCCGAGCCTTCCGCCAGGGACGTGAGGGCCTCCACTGCGGCGTCGTGATGCGAATACTCGGTTCGGTGAAAGGCAACGAGGATATTGGTGTCCACCGCAATCATCCGCCCCTCCCTTCATAAACCACATCCCGGATGCGCTCCCAACTTGCCTCGTCGAATCCAGGCTGAAACCCTCCCCCGCGAAAGGGAATAGATCTTAGTTTGAAGGGTTTACGGTGGATTCGCTCATCAAGCACCCGGTCAAGCCCCTCTTCCACCAGACTGCGAAACGTCACATGCTGCTCGCTGATCACCTTCTTGCATCGCGCCATCAATGAGTCAGGTATATCTATGGTTGTCTTCATGTATACTACCTTACTCGCCAGTCATGGCGAAGCAAAGGGAAATCAAGTCAGGGCCGCAGGAGAACGCAGGGACAGGCGTATCGTCGTGTGCCTGCATTCCCTTCCTTGAACTCCACGGCGGATTTGCCACAGAGAAATCCGGCCTTCGTTTCCCAGTTCGACATTGATTCCCTCGAATCTCATCGGTATCTTCTTGCCCCGTCGTCTAAAGAGGACAACCCCATCAGGAGAAGCAGCGTGGATATCCAGAGCCTTTTTGCGGAACGGATCGGCGGGGCCAAGTTCGGCACGTCTAACGAGATCTACAAGTTCGAGAAGATCAAACGCGCCAAGGCGGCCGCACGCGCGGCCCACCCGAATGTCGAATTGCTGGATTTTGGCGTGGGGGAACCGGACCAGATGGCACCGGCACCCATTCGTAAGGCCCTGAAGAAGGCTGTGGACGATCCCGCCAATCGCGGCTATGCCGATAACGGCATTCGCGAGTTCAAGGTCGCGGCGGCCGACTACATGGCCAAGTTCTTCGGGGTGACGGACCTCAATCCGGACACGGATATCTGCCACAGCATCGGCTCCAAGCCGGCGCTGGCCATGATGCCGCTGTGTTTCATCAATCCCGGTGATGTGGCCCTTGTGACGGTGCCCGGTTACCCGGTCCTGGCCACGCATACGCGTTACCTCGGCGGCGAGGTCGTGAAAGTGCCGCTGAAGAAGGAGAACAAGTTCTACCCCGATCTGGACAAGATCGATCCCGCCATCGCCGCCCGCGCCAAGCTGTTCTACGTCAACTATCCGAACAATCCCACCGGCGCCGCGCCGACCGAGGAGCTGTTCGATGCGCTGATCGCCTTCGCTCAGAAATACAACATCCTGATCGTGCAGGATGCGGCCTACGCGACGCTGGTGTACGGGCAACCGCTCTCGATTCTCAGCCGGCCGGGCGGCAAGGACGTGGCGATCGAACTGCATTCGATGAGCAAGAGCTACAACATGACCGGCTGGCGGCTGGGTTTCGTGGCGGGCACCGCGCGGACCGTTCAGGCCTACGCCGAGGTAAAGGACAATGTGGACTCGGGCCAATTCAAGGCCATCCAGTGGGCTGCCTGCGCGGGTGTGGCGGACAAGGCTCTTGCCGACAAGATCAAGAAGCACTACGAGCGCCGGTTGCGGAAGATGGTCAAAGTCCTCAAGACGATCGGCTTCAAGGCGAAGATGCCGGGCGGAACGTTCTACCTGTACGTCCCGGCCCCGAAGGGTGCGGGCATGACGGTGTTCAACACGGCCGAGGAGGCTTCGCAGTACCTGATCCGCGAGTGTTCGATCTCCACCGTACCGTGGGATGACGTGGGTCCGTTCCTGCGGTTTTCGGCCACCTTCGAATCCAAGGACAAGGCCGATGACGAGCGCGTGATCGCGGAACTCGAAAGCCGTCTGCTCAAGGCGGATCTGAGGTTCTAAGGGTAAGAAGTCAGGAGACAGAATTCAGAAGTCAGTCCGGCCTTTGAGCTCCGCTCAGGTTTTTCGGGGGGCTGAATCGTGGCACGGGCATCCTGCCCGTAGCCCAGTGGAAGGTTCGCCAATGAAGAGGCTACGGGCGGGACGCCCGTGCCACGCGGAGCGGCGAAAAAAGAGGCCGGGGGATGATGTCCCTCCGGCCTCTGTATTTTCCGGTCTGTCTGGAATTCTGAATTCTGGCTTCTGAATTCTGGATTCCGTCGTTTTCCCTACTTCACGAATTTCTTCGCCACCTTGTCGGCGTCGGCTTCGGTCTTGACCTTGGGCACGTTCTTGAAGAGCTGCCACGTCTCGATATGCTTGACCGACTTTCCGGGCTTGAGGGTGACCAGCGGGCCCAGGGTTTCGACTTCGAGCATTTCCTCATTGGAGAAGGTCTCAAAGTTGACGCCGCCATCGGGATACTTTGCGCCCGCCACCCACTCGAAGTTCTTCACGAGCATGAACTTGTCGAGTTGGTAGCCAACCCAGCCTTCACGGTGCGCGATGCCCAGTTTGCCCGGCCCCCGCTTCGCATCCTGACGGAACAGCAGGTAACGTGATCCCAGCGTCCAACGTCCATCGGTGAAGTCGGTATAGCCCCAGATGCTCCACTCCTGGTTATGAATGAGCTGCTTGGTGTGCGCGATCTTCTCCGGCAGAGGGATGATCGCCGTGCCGCCCGGTGCCATGACCGTCAGCGCCCACGGGGAGAGCGTCACGGCCTTGCGCCCGCGGTTGGTCAGGATGTGCGTGATGCTGACGACATCCTTCTTGTCCGCCATCCGGATCTCCATGGTTTTCTGAATGCCGGTGATGGGGCCGGTCGCCTGGACCGTCTTGATCCCGCCGGCAATCGGCCGGATCTCGATGGGGGCATTGTCCAATTCGTAGGTGTCCGGCTTGACCTCGGGGGCGAGCCACAGCCGGTGTCCGCCGCGAATCTGCCACTGTTTCTCGCCGCTCTTGCCCATCTGGCCGGCGAACTCAGCCATCAGGTTGCGTTCCTTAACGAAGCCGCAGCGGATGATGCGCGGCCCGACATCCTGGGTGACGACCAATTCAATTCTACCGTTGGTCAGCCGGACATTGTTTTTCCAGCCCTTGAACTCAACCTTCTCGACAACTAATGACATGATTCTCTCCTGTTATGTTTACGCCACGTAGCGTCTTTGAACGAAGCTTTTTCGCGAACATGACTCAGTACGGCGGGCACTACGCTGCCCGCCGATGCCGCTCGTGGCACCCTCATCCCATCCTTCAACTCTCCCTGCTCAATTCTCCTTGGAGGGCGCCAATCCTTTGGCGCCGCGAGGCAAGAGTCAACCGTCTTACAAGCCTTTCGCCCTATGGCTTCGCCGCATCCTTCCACTCTCCCTGGCTTCGCGGCGGCAAGGGATTGCCGCCCTCCAAGGCCGCCATCCCGTGGCTCGTGTATGCTCGGTCTACTTGATCTGCGGATCACCCGCCTGGCGATCCCGCTACATTCCGATGATGAGTTCCTCAAGTTTCTCGTAACGTTTGAGCATTTCCGTGTAAACCGCATGGGCCTGCGCGTCAGGATCCATGGTGCGGATGAACGGCGGCGCGCCGTCCAGGGCTTCGGCGAAAGGAACGAACGTGCCCTTGGCGCGGCAGGTCCAGCCATGCAGGGCGCGATACGCGGCACCGAGCGCGGCGGAGTTCGGTTTGTCGGCGGTGAATACCGGAACGCCGAAGACATCGGACATGATCCTGAGAATTCCGGGTTCGACGGAAGCGCCGCCCGTGGCCAGGATGGTCACCGGTTTGATTCCGACATTGGCACTGTGCAGGCGCATGGACAGGAATTGTCCTTCCACCACGGCGCGGATCTCGACCTCGGGGACAAACCGGGCCTGGCGCGCATCATCGGCGCCGAACCGGTGGATGCCGGTCTTAAGGATCGGCGGGGTGATTTCGGGCTCCTTGACGAAGAAGCCGATATGGCCGCCGTTGCCCGGTTGCGTGTGCGCCAAAGCGGCCGCAAATTCCTTCCACGAACCGTTGGCCATCCGGTTGCGGACCTCCTCACGGGTGAGGGAGCCGTTCTTGTAGACGACCATGGCCATGTAGCCGGCAGGGTCGACCGGACTCGCGAAGATGTGCCCTTCCGAGGCCGAAGGTTTCGGGGCGTTCAAGGCGGCGAACAGTGTATCGCTGGTGCCGAGGCTGATGGCCACCTCTCCGGCCCTCTGAAGACGCAACCCGGCGAGACTGCAGGGATTGTCGCCCGAGAAGACGATGACCGCACAGCCCGGCGAGAAGCCGTACCGGCCAGTGAAATGAGGATGAATCTTTCCGGCCACCGTGTGCGAGGCCGCCAGCGGGCCCAACTTGGATTCCAGGCCGGGAGCGGTTGCCTCCAAGGCGCGGCCGGCCCAGGTCTTTTTCTGGATATCCATCAGGTTCATGCCGGAACCGTCGCTGACGTCGATCGGCGCGTAATCGCCGATCAGGAGCGAGGCGATGAAAGAACTGACCAGTGCGATGCGCTCGGTCGCCTGATACTCCTGGGGACGCGTCTGGACGATCTTGGCGATCTGGTTGCCGGTAAAGCGTTCGTAGGCGCGCGAACCGGTGAGATTGGCCACGGCCTGCGGGCCTCCGAGGGTGGTTTCCAACTGGCGGCATTGGGCGGTGGTGCTGGAATCCATCCAGATGGGCGAGGCGGCGACGGAGAACAAATGCTGCGTTTGATCGTGCAGTGAAAGATCAGGTTTCAGGCTTTTCAGGGTGCTGAGCGCGCCCTTCTTGAAGAACACGCTGCCATGTTGCTGGCCGGATCCGGACACGGCGGCCACCTGGGCAAAGGGGAATCGGGCGGCCTTCATGCGTTCGAGGAGCAGATCCAGCGCGGCCACCCAGAGCTGCGGCGGTGAGGTGACGGTCAGTCCGTCAGCGCTCTTGTGGACCCCGCCCTGGGTTTTGAATGCCGGGAGATCGGAGTCGAAGTTAATGATGAATTCCGCCACCACCTTGAACCGGGCATCAATCGCCACGGCTTTAAGGCTTTGGGTGCTGGAATCGAGGCCGAGGAAGAGGGGAGTGTTCATGGTTGCGTCCCGTGTTTCGGAATTCTGATTTATGGCGTGACCACCTTCACTCTTGCCATGGCCCGCCGCAGCCTTGGCGAAGGCGGCTGCGCTGCGAGCGAAGGATGGTGGCGGGAGGGGGAGTCGAACCCCCGACCCAAGGCTTATGAGTCCTTTGCTCTACCAACTGAGCTATCCCGCCGTTTCGTTCACAAGAGGCTTTCATTCAAAGACTTGCGAATTCGACTTTTGCCTCTTCCCTCTTCCCCGAAAACCGGTCCGTGACGCTGTCGTGACGGTCGACCCCCGAAAAGAGTCTGCATACAATACTCAACCGCGCCTCAGAATCAACTTTTTTCATCGGCGACCACTCCGTTCGATTCAGCGTTTCCATTGCCGTTCCCCAACCCGAGATTGAGCCAGCCGAAGCAGACGGAACGCCGCTTCGGGGTAAACTTGTCCATCTCGCTGTTCTTGAACTCCGGCGAGAGATGCGCGTACACCTGCTCGATTATCTTGGGGCTGTTGGGTGACGCTGAAGGCCTGGTGGGCGAGCTGTTCCGCGATCAACTGCACGCTGATGGGGCGTCAGCCGGGGAGAATGCGGATACGACCGGGTTCGATGACCGTGAAGGAGCGGGAAAGCGATTCGCCGCGATCCCGCACGAGGTTTGAGAGTTGTTCGGCGATATGATGGCGCAAACGAAAAGGATAACGCAAAAAGATGACGCCGCTATGTCCGTGACCGGATGCATAAACAAGCTGTCCGAAGTCTTTGTCTTCGGTGATCAGAATGCGCGCCATGCCAACGGCAAGTGCGATAACGGTCGAGTCGCTTGCGCCCGGATGGCTTTCGGAGACGGCCATGACATCATGACCGTTGGACCGCAAGATGCTCGTCATACATGCGTCACAACTCTCGTCGATGAGGAAGAGCATGGGGGGCAAAGGTTCCGGAGATCAGGCGGGTACGAGAACCAGTTCCTCATGAGCGAGGGTGTCAGCCGCATAGTTCATGGCCGCATGAATGGAATCGGCGGAAAGCTGCGGGTGAGCCTCAATCAGATCTTCCGTTGTGGCTCCCTCTGCCATCTTCCTAAGAATGAGTTCCACGGTGATGCGAGTGCCGTGGATTGTCGGCTTCCCCAGCATGACAGTTGGATCGATAGAAATATGCTCTGCAAGGTTCATGACACCAGTCTATGGGGGAGAACGTTCGGTTTCAAGGGCGAAAGACGTCGAGACCTTGACCACCAGAATCCTTCGGCTGGAACATTCTCGTGACGGTTTCTCATGACGGTCACGGTCACCTATGCTGCATTTTGCTGCATTATTCGGCGTCTTGTTGCAGGAATGGGCAAAAGGGGGAGTGTGGCACAAGCGCAAGGGGTCCAGGGGGTTGCGGGGAAACGGGGAAAACAGCAGCTGGCCTTATGAGTCCTTTGCTCTACCCACTGAGCTATCCCGCCGTTTCGTTCGTAATAGGCTTTATTTCAAAGACTTGCGACTTCGAATTAAGCCTCATCCCTTTTCCCCGAAAACCGGTCCGTGACGCTGTCGTGACGGTCGACCCCCGAAAAGAGTCTGCATACCCAACCGCGCCTCAGAATCAACTTTTTTTCATCCGCGCCGGGGTTGCCGTTCCCCAGCCTGAGAGACCGAACCAGCCGAAGCAGACGAAACCACGCTTCGGGGTGAGACTGTCCCCGGCACAAACCGCTTGCGTATTCAAGCGGGTTGAATTATATCCCCCGGATTGCCAGAAGCAGGCTGGGCGGCATCGAAACGCGGGCGACCCGGTGCGCTCTGTTCACGGCCCGCAAGCGCGACGTGAAGCACGGGCCGCTCTCCCATTCCGGAGAGGAATACGTCTATGTTCTGGAAGGCGAAATGAAATACCGGGTGGGCGCTGCTGAGTACAGGCTTCGCCCCGGCGATAGTCTCTATTTCGACGCCGAGGACGAGCATGACTTCCTGCCGATCACCAACCACGTGAAATACCTCGGCCTGTTTGTCGAACGGGGACACAGAGCGGAGTAGGCAAGATGAACGCGGCTGTCCTTCAAGCGGCTTTCGTTTTGCAGATTCACCCACGCCAGTCAGGGACGAAACAACGCTTCGGAGTGAACTTGTCCCTCTTGCCGCTGTTGAACTGTGGTGAGGGGTGGGCGTAGTGGTTACAGCCAGCCGATGGGTATGTTATCGATCGTCCGATCCAGCGGAAATCCTTCCGACCCCAGACTCAAAACGGCTCCAGTTCCTAGTTTGGCGCCACGGCGCTCCAACAGGCCAAAAGCCGTCACATCTCCCGCCCGCACGGTGACGGCCTTCTTGATCTCCACGGGATAAAGACAACCGTCATGGGCGATCAAGAGGTCAATCTCGCGTCCATCCTTGTCACGGTAGTGATACAGCGTGGGGTCTTTTCCCCGATGCCACCAGGACTTCAGGATTTCGGCGGCCACATACGATTCAAGCATGGCGCCAGCCATGGCTCCGGCGCCAAGTGTAGCGGGTGATGACCATTCCGTGAGATAGGCGCACAACCCTGTGTCGAGAAAATGAAGCTTGGGCGTGGTATAGAGTCGCTTCGACAGGTTGCTGTGCCAGGCCGGCAGGAGGAACACCTGATGACTGGCCTGCAACACCGCCATCCAGTTTCTGGCTGTATTCACGCTGATCCCGCAATCACGCGCCAAGTCCGAGAAGTTGAGCAGTTGGCCCGTACGCGCAGCGGTCGCCTTGAGAAAGCGCATGAAGAGATCCAGGTCGCCAACCTTGAGCAGATCCCGCACGTCCCGCTGGAGATAGGTCTGCACATACGAGCGATAGAACAGATCACGGTCCCGCACGCGCCCTGTGAGAAGAGCGGGGTAACTGCCACGCCAAATCCGCTCGTAAACGGGCGCTAACGCGGTTGGCGCGGGAGAAGCCTTCCGTTCCGTCACGGCGTCTCCGCCGGGTAGAAAAGGCCCGACATCAATGGGGCGCCGATCCGCCTCTCGCGCAGAGAACCCCAGCAAGTTCAGTATGGCCACCCGTCCAGCCAGCGACTCCGACACCCCTTTCATCAGCGGAAACGACTGCGATCCTGTCAGCCAGACGCCTCCCGGAAGCGGGTTGCGGTCCACCGTCTGCTTGATGGCCGGGAACAACTCCGGTGCATACTGGACTTCGTCGATCAATACCGGTGGCGGAAATTGCTGCAGGAACAGCAACGGATCGCTCTTTGCCAGTGCTCGCAGATTCATATCGTCGAGCGTGACGTAGGTCCGTGTCTTTCCGCTTAAGTGTTCCAGCAAACTGGTCTTTCCAACCTGGCGCGGGCCCGTCAACAGGAGTACGGGAAACTGCTCGGACGCCTCGCGCCATGCCGTCTCCAGTGTCCTTGGGTGATAGGCTGGCGTGCGTGTATTATTCATTTGGAATGCAAGATAGACGCAGAACAGTGGGTTGTCAATAGTGGGTAATGCTCAGTGATAAAACTATGCGGGACTGTCCTTTGAGAAGCGCCGGAAGGCGAAATGGAATACCGGGTGGGCGCTGTCGAATACCGGCTCCGCCCCGGCGATAGTCTCTATTTCGACGCCGAGGACGAGCATGACTTCCTGCCGATCACCGACCACGTGAAATACCTCGGGCTGTTTGTCGAACGGGGAAACGAAGCGGGCAGTCAGGGCTATGAGGGACTGTCCCTTGAGCGGCTCAGTAGGGCGGGCGCTACGTCGCCCGCCCCGGCCGGCGGCGTAGCGCCCGCCGTACTGCATCCCGTAACTTGGGTGCATTGACCGGCGTCGATGGCGATGGTACGTTCCCTCGGATGTGAGTCCATAGACAAAGACCTTTCCGCAGATGCCAACACAGGAGTGTCTCCCATGATGATCCACAGAAACCGATTTGCCGACAATTCCCCCAAGGGTGAGAGCTGCTTCAACTACCGCCGTGACTGGGAAAATCAGGATGTCACGCAGATCAACCGGGAGCAGATTCATTCCCCGTGGGGCGCTTACGAGACCGGGACGCAGGCCCTGAGCTGCGATCGGGACGGTTCCGCCAATGTGCTCTCGCTGGACGGCACCTGGAAATTCCAGCTGGCCCCGGCCCCCGAGGCGGTGCCCGATAACTTCTGGACGCCGGGCTTCGATACGACCGCGTGGAACGCCATCCAGGTGCCGGGAAACTGGGAAGTCCAGGGCTTCAGCAAACCGATCTACACCAATTACATCTATCCCTTTCACCTGAACAAGGATGAGCCTTACCTGCAGAAACCCTCGCTGACCGGCGCGGGAGCCAACGAGGGGTTTCTGATGCATCCGCCCTATGTTCCGCGCGACAACCCGACGGGCTGCTACGTCCGCACTTTTGAACTGCCGGCCGCCTGGGCCGGAAAGAGCGTCTACATCAACTTCAACGGGGTCGAATCGGCCTTCTATGTGTGGCTCAACGGCCGTGCCGTCGGTTACTCGCAGGATAGCAAGTTGCCGGCGGAGTTCGATCTGACCCCGTTCGTGACGCCCGGCACCAATACCCTTGCCGTCCAAGTCATGCGCTGGTCGGACGGCACCTGGCTCGAAGACCAGGACTACTGGCACCTCTCCGGAATCTTTCGCCCGGTCAGGCTGGTGGCCAAGGCCCCCATTCATCTGCGTGACTGGTTCATCCAGGCCACTCCCGCCGAACAGGGTGACGGTGCCACGCTCAAGGTTGAAGTGGATCTGGAGGAACGGCCCGGCTATGCGGATTATACCGTGCGCCTCCAACTCTTTGACGACGCCGGGACGCTGGTGACGGAGTCCGACCAGAAGCAGAACCTGCGACCCGCCTGGAATAGCAGTCCCCGGAAGGAAGCCGGTATCACCTTTGTGCTGGCAGTGCCGGCGGTCAGGAAATGGACTCCCGAAACGCCCTATCTTTACACCACGGTGCTGACGTTGATCGCACCCGACGGCCAGGTGGTCGATATCGAGTCCAGCCGCACAGGCTTCCGCCGCATGGAGATCCGCAATGGCGTGATCACCCTGAACGGGGTGCGCATGATCTTTCGTGGCGTCAACCGGCATGAGCATGCGCTGAAGACGGGCCGTTACGTTTCCAGGGAGCACATGCGCCAGGAGATCATTACCATGAAGCAGCTCAACTTCAATGGGGTGCGGACCTGCCATTACCCGGACGATCCGGTCTGGTATGACCTGTGCGATCAATACGGTCTCTGCCTGGTGTGCGAGGCCGATCTTGAGACCCATGGCGTGAACGGGATCCTCTCCAACTCGCCGGCCTGGGGCCAGGCCTACCTGGAACGTGCCATCCGTATGGTGATGGTGCATAAGAACCATCCCGCCATTGTCTCCTGGTCGATGGGCAACGAGTCGATGAAAGGACCGAACCACAGCGCCATGGCCAACTGGATCCGTTACTACGATCCCACGCGCCTTGTCCAATACGAGAGCGGCCTGCCGGAGGCCATCATCTCCGACTTGCGTGGCAACATGTACGCCTCGCCCGATCAGATCATCAACATGCTGGCCGATCACCGCGACCTGCGCCCCGTCGTCCTGGTGGAATACCTTTATCAGATTCGCAATGCCGGTGGCGGCATGTACTGGTTCACGGAGTTGCTCGAACGGTTTGAGCGCTTCCAGGGCGGCTTTGTGTGGGACTGGCAGGACAAGTGTCTCGTGGCCAAGGACAAGGACGGCAAGGAATTCTGCGGCTATGGCGGCGATTTCGGCGAGGATCTGGTCGAACGCACGGTCCCGAAACACATGACCTGCAATGGGGTCGTCCTGCCGGACCTGACTCCCAAGCCGGTGGCCTACGAAGTGAAGCATGCGCAGTCGCCGATCCAGATCGCGGCGGTCCATGCCGAAGGTGGAAAGTTCAAACTGAAAAACCGGCACCAGGCCGGCGACACTGAGGGCTACCGGCTCACCTACAAACTGCTGGAAGACGGTCTCTGCGTGGGCGAAGGCACGCTGCCGATGCCCGCCGCGAAACCGATGTCCGATGCCGAGTTTGTCCTGGACCTGGCCGCCCTGTTGCCGAAGAAGAAAGCTGGCGGCGAGTATTACCTCAACTTCCACGTCACCCTGGCGGCGGCCACACCCTGGGCACCCGCCGGCCACGAGATCTACCGGACCCAGTTCGGTCTGCCCGGCGGCGCGTCGGCGGCCGTGGTGGCCCCGGCGGTGGTCCCGCTCAGCCTGACGACCAGCGCCGGCGAATACCGCATTGCCGGCAGCGGCCTGACCGTTGTGTTCAACCGCCTCACGGGCCGGATGACGCAGTGCGAAAAAGACGGCGTCAGCTACCTGGCGGCAGGCGCCCAGGAGGCGGTTTATCGCCCGCAGACCGGGCTCGACACCGATCCGCACTGGGGGTTCTACGACCTCTGGCTACCGCTGACTCCCGACAAACTCACTTATCAACCCGGGAGCACCACCGCCTACGCCCTTCCGGATGGCAGCCTTCGCGTGGTCGTCACGTCGCAACTGGTGTCCTCGGCCAGTCCGCAGGTCATCCGCAACGAAATGCTCTACACCCTCTCCGGAAATGGCATGATCCGCATTGAGACCGAGATCAACGTCGATCGCCAGTTCAGGCACGTGCCCCGGATCGGGATCGGCCTGGTCCTGCCGGCTGGATTTGAAGCCCTGGAGTGGTATGGCCGCGGTCCGGGCGAGAACTACTGTGATCGCAAGGACAACACGCTGATGGGGTGCTATGCGGCCACAGTCACGGCGCAGCATTTTCCCTTCATTCCGCCCTCGGAATGCGGAGGCCACGAAGACGTGCGCTGGGTGAAACTGAGCAACCGTGCCGGGCGGGCCCTACTGGTCGAAAGCCCGGCACCGTTCCATTTCGATGCGCACCACTCCGCGGTGCAGGATTACTGGCAGGCCGGGCATGACCATGAACTGGCGCGTCGCGAGGAGACGTTCCTGAATCTGGATTACCGGCATACGTGCATCGGCGGCAATATGGCGTGGTCCTCGGCTGTCGACGAGAAGCACCTGATTCCCGCCACTTGTCACCGCTTCCGGTTTGACCTCAGGCTGTTGTAACCCGACGCGCTTCTGTTTTAACGGCCTGCGGTGGCATGGGGCCTGGCTGGCGACCGGATCCTGCCCGACACCCGGTCAAGGCGAAGCTTGCCCGCCTTGATGATCGCCTCCTTGTCCTTCTTGGGGAGCTGCTTGAACCAGTATTCCGCCTTGAGCGCCAGGGACCGTGCACCGATGCGTCGCCTAAAGACGAGTTCCTGCGGGGGCTTTGCCCGCAAGAACCTGGCCGCCTTGGGACCGCCGGACGCGTGCTCCTGATAGCGACGCCTGACATCCGTGGTGATGCCCGCATACAGTGACCCATCAACGGTGCGGATGACGTAAAGATGCCAGGTCATGCCGCCTCTAGATCCTGATGATATTGGGACCGGGCTTGAGCATCTGGGAGGCGGTTCCGATCACCAGTTCGCCCTGCAAGGTTCCGGGAAGCGTTATCCGGCCGGTGATCCGGTCCTTCACCCGGCAGTAGTCATAGTCAATGAACCCTGCAGGGTGAGGCATCCGCCCCTGCAGGGTGTTGAGATGACCCAGTTGCGGTTCGATCCGCACCTTGGCGAACGACCAGTCCGCCGGACGGATGCCGGCCACGGAAGCGTGGTAGTGAAAGACCGGATGGGCGGCCCAGGCATGGCAATCGGAACGGGTGGGCTCGGGAGATTCGAAGGCTGTTTTGAAGCCCTGGCGTTCCAGATCACGCCAGAGATCCAGGCGCTGCATCACCTTGTCGATCCGGCCGACCTGGCGCAGGGCCTCAAAGAGGTAGTGGCTGAAGTAAATCGTGGTGACGGCGAGGCCCGTCGTCTCAAGCATCGTTTTCATGAGGCGGCGGTTTTGGGCGGCGGAGAGTCTGCCGGTGAGCACGGCGAGGCATTGCGCATGTTCGCTGAATCGAGTGTGGGCCAGATCGTCGGCGAAGAGACCCTTGCCGGCGACATAGTAGTGACTCTTGATCGAGGCAAAGAGGGACCGGGCGAAATCGCGGTTTCGTTGGGCGAGAGCGGTCTCGCCAAGATACTCCTCAAGTTCAGCCGCCAGGCCGAAGACGAGGACCGCCTGCAGATTGACGACTCCCGAGAATCCGCCCTCGCCGTCAGGGGCAATCCCCTTGGGCCAGGCGGGGACCCAGTCCACGAAGTTCCAGCCGGGAGGTGCCAGCAGCAGGCCGTTATCGGATCGGCGACTGCGCCAGTATTCGAGCACCGCCCGTGCGCCGCGCATCCGTTCGGAGACGAAATCGCGGTCACGGCGCCAGCGGGCAAAGTCATGGATCATGGCGATCCACCAGAGGGAAAAGGTGGGGATCGTCTGCACGATGTGGGAGGGATGGCGCGACCGGGTCAACCCCGACGTCTGGCGTGACCAGTCAAAGAGCTGGAGGCCCAGGCGCGCCAGGCGCTCATCGCCGTCCGCCGCGTAGGCCACGAGGGCCTGCAGCCGGGTATCGCCCACGTAGTTGAGGCGTTCGTAGTACGGGCAGTCCATGCTGGTCTGGTGGGAACACATTTCCAGGGTCCGCAGGGCGATGGGAATGACGCCATTCAGGCCCTGGTCATCGGAAGTGAAGCGATGCTTGAAGGAGTAGGGGTAATGGGTTTCCTCGATCTGAAGGGCCTCGATCGTGAGGGGGGCGCCGGCGGTCTGGACGTAGACCTCCAGGTACCGGCCCGCCATCCACTGATGCGATTCGAAAAGGGCGGGCCTGCCGTCGGCGCGCAGTTCGCCTCCCGATCCGAAGAAGATCTTGCCTTCGATCTCATCGCGATTGCCCTTCGGATTGCCACAGTTGCGCGGGTCCTGTGCCGGGTCCGGCCAATAATAGAGGGCTTCGGCGAATTGGGCGCGGATGAGGGCACCTTGGCCGCCGTTGACCCGAATGAGCGGGTAGGCACAGTAATAGTTCTGCAGGTCGATGATGACGCGACGGCGTGTCCGGGCCGGGATCCGGAGAGAGTGGCGGCCCTTGAGCAAGGCATCCCATTGCCGTTGTTCGGAACGAAGATTGTTGGCGGCGGTCACGCGCAGGGAGTGGGTCAGGCCTGAAGGCGGCTGCTCGACCTGGCGGGCGACCCCGACGTTAAGGACGCGCTCGTGCATGGGGGGGAGCTGGGAGGGGCGGAGCAGCCAATAGGCTTGAGACTCCATGACGGCCGCGGCGAGCGCGGCTTTTCCCACCACCTGAGGGAGGCGCCAGCCGGAACCGCTTCCCCGTTCGAAGCCGCGCGTGAGCCGTGCCGCGTCGATGCTGAGGACGGCCCCGTCGGCGAAGAAACTCTGGTGGCGGGGTTTGTCGACAAACCGGTAGCCTCCCAACGTCCTGTACTGCCACGGGGCCACGCCTGTGGACAGCCAGTCATTGGCATCCCCCTCGGCCAACAGGATGAAACCGGGGCGGACGGTCAGTTGGGCGACCGGTGCCGGCGCGCTGGGGGCGATCCACCAGACCCGGGCCACGAGGGTGTGGGCCCCGGCGGCAAAATCCAAAAGGTAAGAGTCGTAGGACCAGTTGAGCAGATCGCCACCGCCGGGGCCGCGTCCCAGGCGCTGCCCATCGACGTAAAGCTCATAACGCTGGTCCGCCGACACGTGAATTCGGGCGGTCCGCGCCTTGGCAATGTCGAACTGGCAGCGGAATGCGAGGACCTGTGATGTCGCAACCTCATGTTTGACAGGGCCGATCCATAGAGCGGGCCAGGGGCTGGTTTCGAAGCGGTAGGTCTTCAGGTCGAGAAGCGGATCTTCGCTGATCAGGATGCGCTGGTGCATGGTGGGTCGTTGCTCCTTGGTTACTGACGTTAACGCCGGTATCTTATTCATACGCTTTGGCGTCGCACCTTAGCAAACGCACCGGCACTTTGAAACCGTTCGATGGAATCTCCAGTCAAACTCCGGTCACCTGTCTGCGAGCGTTCGCGAGCCTTCGGAGTGCGGCAGTTCAACTGCCGCCTTGGCTAAGCCCCTGCCCTTCGCAAAAGAAAGGCAGCAGTTTGACTGCCGCACTCCGAAGGATGCTGCTGCCGCGGCATCGAACTGCGCCCCTTCACTTGCACCACATCGCAGATTCGTCCGCTGATACCGGGAACC